>CAZOLY010000026.1:0-17798 GCA_964580815.1 uncultured Bacteroidales bacterium | reverse complement strand
TGATAACTATCCTACACCTCTTGACCTCGGAAATATTGGGAATTTGGATTCGCCCGTGGACTTGTTTATGTTTAAAGAGAACAACAACTGGTTTAGTTATACTGTAAATTATAATTCCAGCACTATCAGCAGGTTAAACTTCGGAAACAGCCTGAATAATCGTCCCAATGGCTTAAACCTGGGTAATATTGGGAATCTGAACGGACCGGCAGGTTTTATATTATGGCGGGAAAATGATATCTGGTATTTATTTATCGCTAATTCTAACTCTAATCATATTACAAGGCTTGAATTTGGAAGCTCCCTGTCAAACATACCTGAAGGAGAAACTATCGGCGGGGAGGATTTTCTGGATCAGCCTTCAGACATCGTGCTGTCAAAAGACTGCAATATAATATTCGGATATATTCTCAACGATAATAATAATATTGTACGATTAGACTTTAATGCCGGAATCCTCGAAGAACCTGAATTCACTTCCCTGGGTGCAATGGATAATCTTGAAAATCCACATAGCTTTTCTGATGTTTTCAGAATTGGAGATACACTATATACATTCGTTACCAATATTAATAATTCAACCCTTACAAGGTTATTACTTACCGGTTGTGATAATTCATCAATATCTTCTTCAGATGAAAGGAATCCCCCGGATATTTATTATGATTCCCCGGGTGTTTATAAGATTTCATTAGTCCTTGATGAAGGAACAATTGACCAGGAATACTATTGCAAAAATATTTATGTATTCAATAATCCGGAATTCAGGCTTGGTAATGATACAACAATTGCAATGGGAACAGATTTGCTGATAGATGCCGGTAGCGGATATTCAAGTTATTACTGGTCAACGGGTGAAACCAGCCAGATAATAGAAGTAAATTCTGAAGGAGTTTATTCAGTGACTGTATCCAACGAATATGGCTGTCCCGGTTCAGATGAAATAGAAGTCACTGTTGATACCGGTATCCCAAATTTCATTACCCCAAATGGCGATGGTTATAATGATACCTGGGAATTGCCCTTTCTCAGGGACAACGATAATTCTGTTATAAAAATATTCGATCGTTTTGGCAATCTGATTATTTCCTATAAAGGAACAGACCGGGGATGGGATGGTACAGTTAATGGTAAGCGCGTAAATCCCGATACATACTGGTATATTATAGATTTAAAAAACGGATCCAGCCCTGTAAAAGGAAACATCACAGTTAAATACCAGAGATGAAGATAAAACTAGCCGCTATTATCATATTTGTGTTCAGGTATATTCTAATAACTGCACAGGAACTGCCTGTATATCAGCAATATTTATTAAATCCCAATTTAATAAACCCTGCGATAACCGGGTATAATGCATGTACGTCGTTCCTGCTAACAGACCGTCATCAATGGATAGGTATTCCCGATGCTCCAGGTACCCAAACAATTGGTATACAAAAAAGAATATTTATAAAATCTGACAGGATACATGGCATCGGACTGAATTTGTATTATGATAAAAACGGAGCATACAGGAAAAGCGGAGGAGATCTTATATATGCATATCACTTTAAAATAAGCCGACAAAACGATCTTAAAATAGGGCTCGGACTTTTAATATCTGTCTTTCAGAACTCGGTGGATGAATCAGAATTTTCCTCGATTTACGATCCTTTGGTCGGCGAAGGAATTAACCGATCTTTAAATCCCGATGCAGGAACAGGTATTTTTATATATAACTCTAAATTTTATGCCGGACTTTCAGGATTAAGACTTATATCAGGTTCAGCCACATTGCAGGAATCTGAACGACATTTTTACCTTAATACAGGATTCTTTATAAAAAATGGCACATCTCCTTTTAAATTTGAACCGTCTTTACTTTTAAAGTTGACCGAAAGCTTTAAAAGCCAGGTAGACATTAATTTCAGGACTGTCCTGAATGATAAATACTGGTACATTTTCTCATTCCGGTATAATTTAACCCCATCCCGGGTAAAAGGTGTCTCAATAATGTCAGTTTTTGGCGCTGCCATAGGAAATTTTTCATTTGCCTATGCATTTGATCTGGGATTGACATCAATTCAGTTAACCAATTATGGCTCACATGAATTTATGATAGCATATAAAATATGTGATTCTGATAAGAATAACCTGGATTGCCCGACTTATAAGGGATTGATAAAAAGATACAGAACAAGATAGGTAACCGTTTCAAGATTGATTTCCCGCCTCTCCCGTAATTTCTTTTCTTATAAGACGTGACAACAGGTTTAATCTGATTTTCAAGGGCACGGCCCTTAGCAGGAAAAAGTTCACCTTATTCAAAACACCGGGGATAATGACCTTTTTACCTTTGAACATTGAGCTGATAGCTATTTGAGCAACTCTATTTGCAGATAATAATCCGAACCTGCCATAAAATCCCATTTTCTTGATTCTATGTACGGTATCTGAATTGGTCATTATAGGGCCGGGATTTATAACACTAATCTTCACGCAACTCCCCTTTAACTCTTCATTCAGACTTCTCGAAAAAGAATATACAAAAGCTTTTGATGCCGGATAAACGGTTTTATAGGGAATAGGACTAAAAGCGGCCATGCTGGCAACATTAAGAATATATGAAGGATTATACCCTTTAAGTTCAGATAACATTAACCTTGTTATTAATGTCAAAGCTCTTATATTAAGCAGTATAATTGTATCGAGGTATTCAACTGAAGACTCTTCAAAATGCTTGCTGCCTCCAACTCCCGCATTATTTACCAGTATATTTACAGAAAAATTTTCCTTTACCCAGTTTGTCAGTTCAACAGGTGAATTCTCCCTTGTCAGATCTGCCTCATAATACATGGCTTTAATCTTATATTTGTATTCCAGATCTTTACAGTAATTGTCCAGATTTTCACCGGGCAGGGATACCAGGATCAGATTATGCCCCCTTTTTGCAAATTCGTATGCAAATTCTTTACCAAGCCCGTTACTTGCGCCGGTAATTAATGTATAAGGTTTTGAGCTACTTTTCATTTTCCGTTTTTTCTGCATAAATGAATTTCAGGGTTTCGGTTATTCCGGACTTTAAAGGTGTAATCTTATAGCCAAGTTCACTTTGAGCCTTATTGCTCGATAATACCCAGTTGTAATTGTACTTTCTTACCAATCCCGGTGTAATTAAGGGTTTAATGCCAAAGCTTCTGGCAAGAATAAGCATAATAAAGGATACAAAAAGCATCAAATTTAAAGGAAATCTGAAAAGCATATAACTTTTACCCGTCATTTCTGCTAAAACCTTGAAAAAACCTGTATAGGAAATATTCTCTCCGCCCAGGATGTATCTTTCACCTGCCACACCTTTCTCAAGAGCTAAAATATGCCCGGCAACGACATCACCAATAAAAACATAATTGCCGATACTTTTGCCGTTACCCGGTAAAAATCTGAATTTACCCTCGGTGTATAACTTGACAATCCTGGTTACACTATTACTTATGTTCAGCAACCCCGGCCCATATACGCGTGTGGGATTAACAATAACAACATTCATTCCTTTTGCTGTCCTGTTTAAAATTAATTCCTCAGCCTTGGCCTTTGTTTTTTCATATAATGTAAAATATTCTGTTTGCCTCTTTGTATTCTCGTCTACCATTTTACCGTCTGATGGGCCAAAAACACCTGCAGTAGATGTGACAACAATTTTTTTAATCCCTGCCTTTTCCGCCTCATTTAAAACATTTAGTGTCCCTGTGTAATTAATCTCATAAAATAAGCCGGGATCTTTTGACCATACCTGTGCACATGCCGCCAGATGAAAAACAAAATCACATTCATTTATGGCCTTTCTTATGCTTAATGTATCAGTCACATCACCCTTAAACAAATGAATATTTTTGTGTTTTATATGTCCGGCCTTTCCTTCGGAACGATATAAAGCATTGACAATAAATCCCCGTCTTGCAAGTTCCCTGCACAAATGAATGCCTATAAATCCTGTAGCTCCGGTTACCAGAATTTTCATGATTTTTTACTTTCCCGAACTAAAAAACCTTGCGGATATTTCAGTACTGTTATAAATTGAAAACCACTCATTCGATACGGCAAGCACAATATGTAAAATTAATGCAGACCATATTGTCCCTGATAATATAGTAAAATAACACAATAAAAATCCAAAAGGTATTGCTCCTGCAGTTTCTTTAATGCCCTGGGGAATATGCGCAAATGAATAAATCAGAACATTTATAACAATTGAAGGCCATATGCCAAAAACATGAATACATGCAAAAAGCAAAAATCCCCTGAATAAAAACTCATATGCAATTAAATAAATTATCCAGCTTAATGAACTTAATACCAGTAATTTCATATTCCAGTTTTTAGTCCTGATCAACGGGTACTTTTCCAGGTTACCTTTGCTTTTTGAAGCAAAAAAGTTTATAATAATTATTATAGCTGATATTAAGACCGTGTAATAAAGTATGTTCATGCCAATGGATAGGCCCAGGCCATAATCTGTAAGCCTGCCCGGCAATATTATTAAAACAACCAGAAAAGGGACAGCTCCCAAAAACATAAATCCTGATATATGCCTGAAGTAAACGCGGAACTCCTGAATCCTGTTCGTGCCGTACCTGCTTCTAATTTTATGGATAAGCCTGCCGGAAATACCTGCAAAATGATAAAAAAGGAAACATACTAAAGTTACAGACAGGGAAATTACAAGCTCTGAATATTCCTGTTTCCATATTAAACTGCTGTTCATTTTTTTTAATTTTTCGAAATATAGCAATTACTTATAATTCAATTTAAACAATCACTGCCAAAAACCTGTTCCTATGCTTTCAACTGAATAAAATATCCTGCGTGCTTCCTCACATTCAGGACACTGCCATCCTTAAAAATTAAATACTGGCCCTTTATACCGTTAAGTTTTCCTGTATATTCCGGTAATTTATCAAGGCTGATACTCTTCACCTTTCCCGGATATTCATTGACAGGATAATTAAATGTAAATACTTCATCATCATTGATAATATAACGTTTTAATTGTTCAGGCACTGAGTACTCTGCTTTTCTTTTTTCTTCAAGAAGATTAATATTTTCAGTAAAACCACTGCTCAGCATGCGTCTCCAGTTAGTTTTATCCGGAAAAACATCTTTTAAAGCAACTTCAATTAATCCGGCCAGGTACCTGTTCGGTGTTCTTGCCACCTTAACAGCATAAGTCGCTCCCTGGTCTATCCACCGGACAGGTATTTGAGTTTCCCTGGTAACTCCTACCTTAATATCACTTGAAAGGGCAAGATATACATAATGATCAATCAGGCAATGGTTCCTGGCAAATTCCATATCACGTGCAATTCCTTCATGTGCCCTGCATAATTCAGGATGAAGCACGCACTCTTCGGTTTCAGGAGCTGAAATAAAACACGGGTAACAATAACCCTGTGCAAATGATGTTTTTGTCTCCCTTCCGCATTTAATGCAGTTAATTCTTCCCTGATATTTCACAGAAATATCCTTTGCCAGTAAACTATTTACAAAAACTTCCTTTCCTCCTACCGGGAGATAATAACTTATTGGAGAATCATACCCGGCCCTCATCTTAATTATATTACCTTCATTAACCATTATATTTATTTTATAGTGATACCTTAAAATTAATAAAAACTTAATAAAAAAATGCTCTCCGTATTATTTTGATATTTAAGCTATTATAATTTATTTTATAATTATTTAATAAATTTTTAATACTATGTATTGCATAGTACTTAATTTTTTATATATCTTTGCATTGTATTTATCATTTTTATACATAGTAATATATTTTTTATAGTACAACTTAAAAAACATTAAAATGAAAAAGACCTTGACAATCAATGTAGCAGGATTAGTATTCAATATTGATGAGGATGCCTATTACAGGCTTAAGGAATACCTGGAAAAGATTAAGGTGCATTTCTCAGGGGAAAAGGAAATTGATGACATAATGACTGACATAGAATCAAGAATTGCTGAGCTGCTCAGAGAAAAAATAAATGAGGGAAAACAGGTAATAATCCTTCAGGATATTGAAGAGATAATAAAAATCATGGGAGAACCCCACGATTTCGGGGATTTTGAAAAGGAAGAAAAAAAGAAAACATATTACCGTTCTGCTTCAAGACGTATATACAGAGATCCTGACAACAGGATACTTGGAGGAGTATGCGGCGGACTGGGGGCTTACATGGGTATTGATCCCATAATACCCAGAATAATTTTCATAGTTGCATTCTTTGGTTTCGGAATCGGATTATTAATTTACCTGATATTATGGATAATCATTCCTGAAGCAAAGACAACAGCCCAAAAAATTGAAATGCGCGGTGAGCCTGTTAATGTGTCAAACATAGGGAGCTTTGTAAAGGAAGAATTTGAAAATATTAAGGACAACTTCAAGGGAAAGAAAAAAACATAAAAATAATGTCTGAAATGAACTTAGAGAATGTAAAAGCACAGATGAGAAAGGGAGTGCTTGAATTTTGTATCCTTTCAATATTATCCAGGGGTGATGCATACGCCTCCGATATAATAAAAAGGCTTAAGGAATCCAAACTAATAGTTGTTGAGGGGACCCTTTATCCCCTGCTTTCACGGCAAAAAAACGCCGGATTGTTAAGTTACAGGTGGGAAGAATCCACGCAGGGTCCCCCCAGAAAATACTATGCCCTGACTGATAAGGGGAATGAATTTCTTAAAGAACTTAATTCATCGTGGAGTGAGCTTGTTGAAGCTGTAAAATCTATTTATAATAAATAAAATATTTATCAGGAAATGAAAAAAGTTGTTCAAACAAATATTGGAGGAAGGCACTTTTTTATGGATGAAGATGCTTACCAGGTTATGAATGAATACCTGGATTCATTAAAAACTCATTTTGAAAAGGAAAAGGAAGTAGCTAATGAAATTATCGGGGACATTGAACAAAGAATGGCCGAGCTGCTTGAATCCAGGTTAACAGATAATAAAAAGGTTATTTCCCTGGAGGACGTACTGGAAACAATAAAGATACTGGGTAAGATTGAAGATTTTGAATTTATGGATGGAGAGGGGGCGTACGGCGAAGAAGAAGAGGAAAAAGAACCATCCTACAGCAGGAAAGAAAACAGGCATCTTTACCGTGATCCTGACAACTCCTATATTGCAGGTATAGCAGGAGGTTTAGGTGCTTATTTTAATGTTGACCCTCTGTGGCCCAGGTTACTGTTTTTTGCCCTGGTATTTGCAAACGGATTCGGGGTAATCCTGTATTTCATACTTTGGGTGGTTATTCCCAAAGCCAGGACAACAGCTCAGAAACTTCAAATGAAAGGTGAGCCTGTTACAATAAAGAATATCGAAAGGTCAATTAGCGACGAATATCATAAAGTGAAAAATAACATTTATAAAATAAGGGATTCGGAAAAATTCCGTAAAACCCAGGATGTATTTTATGAAATACTTCATACGGTGGGGCTGTTTTTCAGGGCTATATTAAAAATTATCATATATATAATAGGAATAGCTTTTATAATAGCCGGAGTGGTTCTTATTGCAGGCCTGGGGATAGCCTTTTTTACAAGGTTTGATGTATTCGGGCAGATAGAATGGCCAAGATTTGATTTACCTGATCTATCAAATATTTTTATTGATCCTGTCAATTTTAATCTGATGACAATCTCCCTTGCCATTATTATATTAGTCCCGTTAATTGCCTTGATTTACGGCGGTATTAAACTGGTATTTAACATCAGGACCAGAAACAGGTTTCTTGGTGCCATAGCTTTGACAGCATGGATTCTTGCCCTTATTTGTCTTATTACTTTAGCATTTCTCGAGGGTGAAAATTATGCATTCGAAGCCTCGGAATCCCACACATATACCATAAAAGACAATAACTATTCAACATTATATCTTGATATTAATCAGAAGCATGGTTTTATTGAAGGTATGACGGTTTATTCAATATTTGATTTTGATATATATTATAACAGGTCCGATAAAACTATTATGGGTAAACCGGAGCTCGAAATAATTAAGGGTTATGAGAATGAACCACGGCTTACAATAAAGAAATACACAAGGAATGTAAACATGAAAAATGCTGATAGTTATCTTGATGAAATCAAGTACAAGTGGGAACAAAAAGACTCAATAGTATATTTTGACGAGTTTTATTCACTGAACGAGGACGAAAAATGGAGATTCCCTGAAGTGGAGTTAATTTTAAGTATACCCGAAGATAAGGTAATTTACCTGTCTGAAGGCATGCAGGACATCCTTGGTGAGGTCGACAATACTGATTTCTATCTTAAGGATGATATGGCAGATAAAAGGTGGATTATGACAAAGAATGGGCTTAAATTATATGACAGGCAGTCCGAATAATAAATATTAAAATCCCCTGTTGTTTATTTTTTTATAAATTTGCACGGCTTTTATAACAGTAAATTGTCCGATGGTGTAATGGTAGCACTGCAGATTTTGGTTCTGCCTGTCCAGGTTCGAATCCTGGTCGGACAGCTTTCTAACTAAACACTTCCTTCAATACAGCCAGAGATTTAATAGTGCCTATACCCTCAAGATGTATTTTAAAATACTCGACAAATTTCAAAAGCAGACTGCTTCTCACGTTATTTCCCAGTTTAATTTTCTCAAGATTATTAAAAGAATATTTATATATGTGCGTTAGTGCCCTCTTCTCTTCTTCTGTAAGTATTAATGAAATGCCCCGATCATTTTTAAATAGTGATTGCTGTTCTATATTGGTAAATTCTATACTCTTATTTTCTTCAATTACAGGAAAAATCCCCAGGTACCTTGATAGCATTAAAAGAAACACCAGATGATAATTTTCTATACCCTCGTTTTTTAAATCCAGTATTTGAATTGAATTATAAATAAAATCGAATAGAGGTTTATTGGGCTCGACCTCCCTTAATGTTTTATACAGGATTTCAGCAATAAATAATGCAACCGTACTTTTTACAATATTATTATGAACAGTATGTAACATCACGAAAATCTTCAAATCCTTAATTCTCTGGATATCCCTGTTTGGCTTGTAATAAACATCGAGTTCAAGTATTGAGAGGGGCTGAAAGTAATTTAGCCTGATTCCTGATCTTTTACTTCTTACTCCGTTCACAATAAAAGCCTGCCTCCCGAAAATATCGGTATATATATATGCTATTATGCTGGAATCCCCATACTTTACATAATGAAGTACTATACCTTTGGTTTTGTGCAGCATTCAATTAATATGAAGTCAGTATATGAGTAAATAATTATTAATGAATAAACAATAGTTTTGTAACATGGGTTTTACTGCCATCCTCATTAGTGCAAAAAACAAGATATACTCCTGTATGTACCTTTTTCCCTGAAAAATTCCTGCCATCCCATATTGCCTGGCCGCCGAGAGCAGTAGTTTCATAAACTATGTTTCCACTGACGTCTGTAATTTTAACATTAGCATCGGTTACCAGTCCGGTAATAGTAATATCGCCTTCATAATCTTCCCTGACAGGATTCGGATATACATATACATCAGTAAAATCTTCATTCCCTGCAACTGCCTGTCCCATAAAGGACAGGATGCCTTTATCGGTCCCGAAAAACACTTCCCCGCTATTGTGGTTTATAGCAATACTAATTACTTTATTTGAGAATAAGGGGCTATTATCCTGGTTAAAGTTGTGGATTTCTTCTTTCCCGTCCTCAGACATCAGAAAAACACCTGAATTTTCGGTGCCGAACCACTTGCGATTTCCTCCATCAACAGCAATAGTATTTATCGTCTCGTTTTCCAGCAAAAGATCTGCAAAATTGGTCCCGTCATTTCTGGGTATCTTTATCTGGTAGCCGATAATACTCTGTTCCTCAAAAATGTTAACAGGATTATAAAACACAACAGGGCCTTTGTTTGTGCCAACCCATATATTTCCGTCCAGGTCTTCTGCAATGGAAAATACTCTTTCTATTAATTCCGAATCCTGGTTTTTAACGGTAAAAAATCGTTCACTCACAGTACCGCTGCTATTCTCCCTGAAAACAAAAATCCCGTCATTTTTTACCAGCAGCCATATCTGGTTGAAAGAAGTAGCCAAAATTCCCGTTAGCCTGGTGTTAATACCAAAGATGTCACTCTTGAACTTCAGATTTTCCCATTCCCCGTCAGACCTTATAACGTATATGGGATTTTCAACTATATCCACACAAAACCAGAGATCATTGTCTTCATCATAATCCATGCCCATCACTCTAATATACCCATGTCCAAATCCTTCCACAGGTTTTAAAATACCGTCCTGTTCATCATAAATATCCTTTATTTCCCCATTTTTAAATTCAACAATCCCGTATCCGTATGATCCTCCGAAAACATGCTCCGCATTGGAGGGATCAATAGCGATTCTGTCTATATTTAGAAATCCGGTTAATTCCGGGAAATTTATTTTGTTATAGCTCTCCCATTTCTCATCAATAAAAGAATATGCCCCTTTGTCAGCCCATTGTGTTGCTTCATTACCTCCGCCAACCCATATTCTCCCTGACTCAAAAACAATACTTCCGACATCTTTATATGCCGGTCCGTTTGGTGCTATTCTCTCAAATTCTCCTGATTCCCATTTCAACAATCCTTCACTATAATCAGCAATCCACATTATGTTATCTTTGTCATATAATGCATGCCTTGCCCTTGCCCATGCTATGCCCACCTGGCTCAACAGATTAAATTGCTGATCATAAACCTTTACTTTATAGCCGGCAACAATGATTAAATGATCGTTATGTTCATAAATCCATATGCAATAATTATCTCCGTATTCCCATTTCTCCCATGAGTTTTCTCCGATTATAATAATTTCATTGTTATTGGTAGCAGGATTTTTATAACACGCCAGCAGCTGATTGCCAAAATATGTAACAAAGGAATATTTATAATCGACTATCGGGACATTTGAAATTCTGGACCAGTAATTATAATCAACGAGATTCTGACTGTTAATATTTGCCTTATATATTCCCTGGTCTGTTGCCGCGAACAAGTTGCTGCCGTCAAAAGTCACGTCATTCACCGATATTTTGGCCCCCGATTCTCCGAACTGATAGGTTTCTTTTATTTCTTTCCTGTTTATATCAAGAACCACAATTCCAAATCCCGTCGCCAGGTATGCGGCATTATCAATAAACATGATATTATTTATTTTCTTATCTCCGGTTATAAGTTTTCTTTTTATATCGGGCACATTGATTATTGAATCATTTTTTACCAGGTCAATATTGCCGTTTATATATGCAATTACAAGTGTTTTTGTATTTTCCGAATAATTAATTGAACTTATCTCAACATCAGACAGTCCGGTTACTTTTGAATATTTCCGGATGCTGTTATCATTTTTATTGATTGAAAACAATCCTCCGTCAGTGCTGCAAAATATGCTATTCTCCACCTCGGCAAGCTGCATAGCATTTGTATAGGGAAGGTGGTCGCGCCAGGACCCGTTAGGTATCTGGCCTGTGGTTATCCCTGCGAATAGCAGGCAAATGCCGCAAATCAGCTGAAAATAAATAGATTTCATATTAGTTGTATAGTAATAAGAAAGTAATATTCATTTATCATTTTTAGCCAGCAGATGATTTACCAGCTGTTCCATAGCCTTAGCCCTGTGTGAAATTTTATTTTTCGCATCCATTCCCATCTCGGCAAATGTTAATTTATGCCCGTCCGGCTGAAAAATCGGATCATATCCAAATCCATTCTCACCTTTTTTGCTGTTAATTATTTTACCATTAATACTGCCCTCAAAATTAATAACAGATCCATTTTCAACAAGGGATATTACAGTTCTAAATCGTGCTTTACGGTTTTTCACTCCTTTCATCCTGCTCAGAACTTTGTTTATATTATCCTCAAAATTGCATTGAACCCCGGCATATCTTGCCGAATGAACCCCCGGTTCACCATTTAATGCATCAATTTCCAAACCCGTATCATCAGCAAAGCAATCAAAATTATATTTATTATATATATAAAGTGCTTTATCCATTGCATTTTCTTCCAAAGAGTTCTTCTCTTCAGGAATATCTTCAGAAAGGTTTAAATCTTTGAGACTTATAAGGTCCGCCCTGTCACTTAAAATATTCCTGATCTCGTTGAATTTATTCTGATTATTTGTGGCAAAGACCAGTTTACGTTTCATAAAAATAACATGTAAACAAGGATAAAATCCCTGCTTTAAAAAAATTTAAGCAAAGTTTTTAAATGAATATATTTTTTTTATCCTCCGGAGGTACTAAAACTACCACCTATCTTCATAGGCCTTGGATTTATGCAAATAACGGGTATCCTTTCCTCATTAGCTATTATATATTGTTCCTGTGCACCCAGCACATAATCAGTAAATCCGATATCTCTGGTAGTCATGACAAGAATTGCATCAGCATTCACGTCTTTAGCATAAATTACTGTCTCCTTGGCAAAATCTCCTGTAGCAGAAGCCGTCTGAATATCATATCTTATATTCTTTGAATTAAAAAATTTATTAATAAAATAGATATTGGATTCCACGCCCTTCACATACCTGGGGTCTGTATTTTTTGCCCTGAATATATGAAATTTTGTGCCAAATCTTTTAGCAAAATAGTTTGCCCAGTTAATACATTCTTTATTTTCTTTCTTAAAAGTTATTGGCAGCACAATATTTTTAAGTGTATCACTCTTAGGTGAATCCTGAACTACAATAAACGGAGACTTGGACCCTGCTATTACTTTTAATGCCCAGCTGCCCAAAACTTTTTGCATGCCCCTGATGCCGTGAGTTCCCATCACGACCATCTGAGCCTGTATTTCAGCTGCCAGTTCAGCTATAGTAGTAAATATAGTACCTGCCTTAACTATAATTTTAGGCTTAACATCTATATTTTCAAATTTCGCACGTACAGCATCTGCTATTTTCCTCTCCGTCTGAGCAACTTCAGAGTCTTTTTTTACAATATTAATTAACGCTATATCATGATGTATAATCTTTGCCATGTTAATAGCATGTTCCAAAGCGAAAACAGACTTATCTGTAAAATCCCAGGTAACAAGGATTAATTTAGAATACTCTTCCATTGGTTGTAATTTTATGTATATAACTATATATTAAATCAGAAATTGTTCAAAATTTATAAAAATTTAGTATAAAAACAATTATATTAATCAATGATAATTAACAATGGAATTAAAATTATTAATTAATTCTAAGACAAGAAAATAAAAACCAATAAATATTATTATATGTTTTGCTAATTTACTATAATTTTTATACTATTATATTTTTGCGATTCATAATTGTTTGCATGGCTCTTATTAATTAACTTTGGCAAAAAAATAAATTTTATAAAATAAATACTTAAACATGAAATCCGAAGACTGGAAGAATTTGCCATTCGGCTATATAAAGACTGATTACAATTTACGCTGTTTTTACAGTAATGGCAAGTGGGGAAAAGTAGAGGTATCTGACTCGGAATATATAAGTCTGCATATGGCGGCGACTTGTTTACATTACGGACAGGAAGCTTTTGAAGGGATGAAAGCATTCAGGGGAAAAGATAATAAAATAAGAATATTCCGGTGGAGAGATAATGCAAAACGGATGAGGGATACAGCTATGGGAATAAAAATGGCTGCAGTCCCGGAAGACATATTCAGGGAAGCTGTTTTTAAGGCTGTGAAGCTTAACGAAAAATATGTCCCTCCTTACGGCTACGGGGCATCATTATATGTAAGACCTTTATTGATAGGTTCAGGGGCAGAAGTTGGAGTAAAACCTGCCAAAAAGTATTTATTTCTTGTTTTTGTAACTCCTGTAGGACCTTATTTCAAAGAGGGATTCTATCCCGTTGACGTTATGATATGCCGTGATTTTGACAGGGCTGCCCCATTGGGGACAGGAGCTATCAAGGTTGGCGGGAACTATGCAGCCAGTTTAACCTCACTCGAGGTTGCCCATAATCTTGGCTTTGCTACAGCTCTTTATCTTGATGCAAAAGAGAAGAAATTTATAGATGAAGCAGGGCCAGCTAATTTTTTTGGAATTAAGGATAATAAATACATAACTCCTAAATCAAAGTCTATTTTACCCTCTATTACAAATATGAGCCTCATGGATATGGCTAAGGATATGGGCATGACAGTGGAGCGGCGGCCTGTGGAAGTAACAGAACTTCCGTCATTTGATGAAGTCGGCGCATGTGGCACGGCAGCCGTAATTACGCCCATAAAAAAAATATGTGACCCTGCGATAAACAAGATATACGAATATTGTAAAGATGGTAACCCCGGCCCTGTCTCAAGTGAACTTTATTATAAGCTTACTGCTATTCAGAATGGCGATTCAGAAGACAAGTTTGGATGGATAGATATTATTGAATAAATTATTCAAATGCAGAAGGTAGATAACAAAATTACTAAACGCCGTTTAAGAAGTTCATATATAACCTCCATTGTGAGTATATCCCTTGTATTATTCTTACTTGGATTAATTGGCCTGCTGCTACTGAATACCAAAAAAATTTCTGACTATGTAAAAGAAAACTTAAAGTTTACAGTATATCTTAAGGATCATGTCAAAGAAGTGGATATCCTCAGGATACAAAAGAACCTGGATGCAAAGCATTATGTTAAGGAGACCAGGTATATTACAAAAGAGCAGGCAGCAATTGAATTTCAAAAAGAACTGGGTGAAAATTTTATCGATTTTTTAGGATTTAATCCGCTCACACCCTCTATTGATGTGCGTCTTTATGCTGACTACGCAAATTCAGACAGTATAGCGGAAATTAAAAAAGACCTTAAAAAATTTGCCCAAATCGATGAAGTATATTATCAGGAGTCACTTATCCATCTGGTAAACAAAAACCTGAGAAAGATCAGTTTATTTATTTTGATTATTAGTGTATTATTGTTTCTGGTTGCAGTTACATTAATAAATAATACCATTCGTCTTTCGATCTATTCAAAAAGATTTCTTATAAGAACCATGCAGATAGTTGGCGCCAACAACAGCTTTATCCGCAGGCCATTTCTGTATAAAAGTGCTGTGCACGGAACTGTCGGCGCACTAATAGCAATAGGAATGCTTGGAGGCATGATTTATCTTATCCAAAATGAAATGGAAAGCATAATAAATTTTCAGGATTATAAATTATTAAGCATTTTATTTATAATTGTATTATTAACAGGTATTATTATTAGCTGGATATCGACATACTTTGCAGTGAACAGGTACCTTAATATAAAAACAGATTATCTATATACATAAATCTTAAGTTATGACAAAGAAAACAGATGATACCAATACCTCCGGCCATGCCCTGGGAACAATTAACTACATTTTGCTGATTATAGGATTAATTATCATTATCGCAGGCTTTATACTGATGATTGGGGGCAAATCCCACGACCCGAAAATTTTCAACGAAGATGAAATATTCAGTGTAAGAAGAATAACAATAGCTCCTGTTGTTGTATTATTCGGATTTATGTTCGAGATATGGGCTATTATGAAGAAACCAAAAGAATAAAAGTAATTTCCCCTTAACAAAAAGTACAATTATCTTAAGCAATGAGTTGGATTGAAACTATTATTATTTCAATTGTCGAGGGAATAACTGAGTTCCTGCCCATATCATCCACCGGGCATATGATTATAACTGAAAAGCTGCTTGGAATCCAGAGTGATGAATTTATCAGGATCTTTATCGTCAATATTCAGTTTGGTGCTATTTTGTCGGTAATAGTACTTTACTGGAAGAAATTTATAAAATCCCTTGTGTTTTATTATAAGCTGTTTATCGCTTTTATTCCTGCAGCAGTTGCCGGTTTAATTTTTGGTGACTATATAGATAAGCTTCTTGATAATGTTGTTATTGTAGCAATTTCATTAGTTGCTGGTGGCATAATACTTGTTTTTGTTGACAGCTGGTTCAGGAATCCGGCCAAAAATCAGGAAATATCATATACTAAAGCCTTTAAAATAGGATTGTTTCAGATAATAGCCATGATCCCGGGTGTCTCAAGATCGGCAGCAACAATAATAGGCGGACTAACACAAAAACTTGACCGCAGGAATGCGGCCGAATTTTCTTTCTTTCTGGCCGTACCTACAATGTTCGCTGCTTCAGTATACAAACTTTATAAAAGTTATGAGTCCGTTACGGTTGATAATATCGGAGTGTTAATTGCTGGGAACATCATAGCATTTATTGTCGCTATGCTGGCAATTAAATCATTTGTCACTTACCTTACAAACCATGGTTTTAAAATATTTGGTTATTACCGTATAGTTGTCGGTCTCGTTATCCTCATATTATATAGTCTCAAATTTGAATTGAAAATCGTATGATGGATTTCATTAAAGGTGAAATTGTACTTATAAATAAACCTTTATACTGGACATCATTTGATGTGGTTAAAAAAATAAGAAAAGCCCTGGAAATAAAATATAAACAGCCAAGGATTAAAGTCGGTCATGCAGGCACACTGGATCCCCTGGCTACGGGATTAATGATAATATGCACAGGTAAACTGACAAAAGAGATATCAAAATACCAGGAATATCAAAAAGAATATTTGGCAACGATGAAGCTGGGCGCAACAACGCCATCTTTTGATCTTGAGACTGAAATCGATAGAAATTATTCTTTCTCCCATATTAACAAAAATTTGATTAATACGGCACTTAAAGAATTTACTGGTGCTCAATACCAGGTGCCACCGAGTTTCTCTGCCAAGTTTGTAGATGGGAAAAGGGCATATAAATATGCAAGGAACGGGGAAAAAATTAACCTCAAACCAAACAAAATATTTATAAAAGAGATAAGTATTGTAAAATTTAGCTTGCCGCTTCTTGAAATAAAGGTAATATGCAGTAAAGGCACCTATATACGATCATTAGTGCGAGATATTGGCAGCAGCTTAAATTCGGGAGCACACTTAATTAAGCTTATGAGAACAGCTATTGGTGACTATAAACTCAGCGAGGCAATTTCAATTGATGACTTTGAAAAACAATTGAAATTTTTGTAACAAATTTTTATTTTCCCCGTATAAGGTAGGCTTTTGATTAAACCCTAAAATATAATTCTTATCAAACAATGAAACTATCCCAGTATAGATACATTTTACCTGAAGACCTTATAGCAAAATATCCTACTCCAAACAGAGATGAATCAAGATTAATGGTCTTATACAGGAATACAAAAAACATTGAACACCGTATCTTTAAAGAGATTATTGAATACTTCAATGAAAATGATGTTATGGTATTCAATAACACAAAAGTATTTCCTGCAAGACTTTACGGCAACAAGGAAAAAACAGGTGCGGAAATTGAAGTATTTTTGCTCAGGGAATTGAGCAAAGAACAACGTTTATGGGATGTTCTGGTCGACCCGGCAAGGAAAATAAGAATAGGAAACAAATTATATTTCGGAGAAGATGATATACTGGTTGCGGAAGTAATTGATAATACGACATCACGCGGAAGAACTCTCAGGTTCCTGTTTGACGGTGAATATGAAGAATTTAAAAAGACCCTGTATAAACTCGGGGAAACTCCTCTTCCTAAATTTATTAAGAGGGAAGTCCAGCCCGAGGATAAAGAAAGATACCAGACAATATTTGCCAAACATGAAGGCGCAGTCGCCGCTCCGGTTGCAGGACTTCACTTCAGCAGGGAATTACTGAAAAGGCTTGAAATCAAAGGTATAAATTTTGCTGAAATCACGCTTCATGTCGGACT
>CAZOLY010000025.1:0-27574 GCA_964580815.1 uncultured Bacteroidales bacterium | reverse complement strand
CCCATACAAACTATCCAAACCCAAATAAAATAACAAATAACTACGGAGGGTGTCACCGATATACTCCCTATAATCTCTGATCTCATCCTTTCTATAAGTATTTGCTCCCTGACAGCATCCCTCAGGTCTTCTTTAATTTCAAGAATGGATTTATTAAAGTACTTGATAAGGTTTTCTTCAGAGCCAACCTGGTTTATAAAGTATTTTAGCCTTTGATCGAGCTGCAATTCTGTTTCAGCATCAGTTACTTCAATACTGTCAACTTCAGCCTGATTTAACAGCAGCTTTTGTGACAGGAATTCCTCAAAAATCTGACATCGCAAATCATCCATAGGTTTTATACCCTGGGCAATCAACTGCTGATATTGCTTTTCAATATCTGAAATCAACACCTTTTTATCACCAACAACCGCTATAATCTCATCTATAATCTTTTGCTGACATAATAATTCGGATGAGTGTAAAAAAAGAAGAATAAAAAATAATGGCAATATTCTGGTCATAGCAATTATTAGTAGATAGTGAAATTATTCCTGTTTAAAGCATCATTATAAATATCGGATTCAAGTTCTTTTATTAAACTGATTTTTCTCTTGTTAAAAATAATATTCCTTATATTCTCCCTTACCACTTCCAGTGGCGATACAGTACCTACCAGTCTGTATTCTTTGATATTTACAAAATAATAAAAGGTAGAGTCTTTAATTTCTATATATTTTCGATATTTAAGATATTGTTCGGGATTATCGATCTTAATGGGTAGGATTTTTTCAATTTCCGAGAAGTATATCCAGCTATCATTAAAATAATCATATTTCGTCGCATACTGATAGCAATAATTTTCAAGATTCTTTATATCCTCTTCATTTTCTGATCTGTACAACATCCTTGCTTTCCATATCTCCGGGGATGTTCTCGGGACCTGGACGAATAATGCTTTCACAAGATTATCATTAAGAACAAAATTTGAGGAGTTATCGTTATAATAATTCCTGATCTCACCAGGACTCACCAGGGTATCTAATTTCTGCTTTATAAGACTCTGTTCGTATTTATAAATTAATAATGAGGTTCTGTAGTTTTCAATTTGTTTATCAACATTTTTTTCTTCTTCCGTTAAATTCATTTCTGCTTTATATAGCAAAAGTTGCTGCTTGATCCATTTATCCATGAAATCCCTCACTACTATCACACTATCTGCCTGGGAGACATTTGAAGGTACAATATCCTGGAGATCCCTGGGATATAAATATCTGTCAAACACCCTTGCTATCGGTTCCTGTCCTTGCTTCTTCTTAAAGCCGGAACATTGAACGAACAATAAAACAAGAACAAATATTATTGGTTGTCTCATTTGACTTTTTTTAATACTTTCCTGTTAACTTCAATATTGTATTTATTACGTAAATCCTTTATCCATTCAGCATCAAGATATGTCTGATAATCCGCAGTAATTAAGCCCCTTGCTTCATCCAGAAGTTTAGGAGCAGGTTCTAAAACATTATTTATTACTATCAGTTTAATTTTATTGTCGGCGCTGAATACATCACTGCTATATTCAGTCCATGTCATTTTATCTATCAGCTTATTGTCACCTTTTTCAAATTTATTATCCTCAATATTCACACATTTTTTTATTTTTTCAGGACATAGTTCAGATATTAAGTCTTCTTTTGATATCTCTTTCCTTGCTCTCATTAATGCAAGTTTTTTAGCATTTTCCAATAAAGATGAATCTTCTAAAGTATATATTGATGCATCAACCCTTTCTTCCCACAAATATTTTGATTTATTGTTGCGGTAATATTCTTCAAGCCCTGCAGTATCTTTTACTGCCTTGCTCCATATAACGCTGTCCGTTAAATTAAATAATAATATACCATCATGATATTCCTGCATCAGATACCTGAGATCGGGATATTTTTCTTCAAGAGTACTTTTCTCATAATCAACTACTTCAGATTCAACAAACTCATCATATTTCATATTAACTATCATATCGAAGGGCATATTTTTTCTGTATCTGCCTTTTGATATGTATTCCGCCAGGTCTTTCTGCAAGTATTCTTTATCACCAATTTTAAATAACGGTTCGATAAGGTCATCGGCGACGGTATTATCCCAGGTACCCTCATAAATTGAGGTATCCAGTATTTCAACTATGTTATCAAGATTATTCCTGTATTCAACAAAGTTATTTTCTTTTTTAATGTTTTTAATTCTTTCCTGCTGGATCAGCTTATATCTCGGATCCCTTTTGAGGTCTTTCTCGAGCTCTGCTCTTTCCTCTTCATAAGTGCCGACAGGTTTTATCCTGATAAGCTGAAATATATGCCATCCAAAATCAAGTAATATCGGTTCTGTTATGTCACCGCTGTCTTTTAAATTATAAAGGATATTCTCCAGTGAATCTGTTAAGACTCCTGATCTCATCCACCTCAGAACACCACCATGGGGTGCTGATGATTTATCTTCAGAATATCTCCTGGCGACATCACCAAAGTCCTTACCATCTTTTAGCATGTCATAGCACATATTTATTTTTTCCTCCGCTTTCTTTACTTCGTCTTCATTATCCCTTGAAGCCCTAATTATTATGTGAGCCAGCTTGATTTGCCCTCTTGAGGGCCTTTTATCATTTACTCTTATTATATGGTATCCGTAATATGTTTTAAAAGGTTCTGATACAACGCCAACCGGACTGTTATAGCAAGCGTTTTCAAAATCGTATACCATTCTGAAAGCTGTAAACCACCTCAAGTTACCTCCATTTGATGCAGCGGACGGATCTTCTGACGTTTCTTTTGCCACTTCTTCAAATGGTTCACCCGCCAGAATTCTTTCCCTTATTTGCATAATCTTATTATATTCCTCCAGTGTATCTTCAGGAGTATAATTGTTGGGGAACCTTACAAGGATATGACTTACATTAACTTCTGTTTTTGTCCTTTCATAGGCTTCCCTGAGAAATCTCTCCTTTATTTTGCTGTCTTCAAGATAAGGCCTGATAAGATGTTCACGGTACCCGTTCAATTCTTTTATAAATGATTGATTCGTGTCATAGCCGAGTCTTTCAGCTTCAATAACCTTCAGCTTATAATTTATAAACAACTCGAGATACTCATCTACTGACTTATTATCATAAACTGTTGAGGTATTGTTTTTCCTGTATATCCTTTCAAATTCTGACTTTGTAATCTTATTATCATCAATAGTCAGCAAGATTTTATCTTTCTGTGAAAAAGAAATATTTACTGATATTATGCAGAAATTGACAAAAATGATAAATAGCCTTTTCATAATTAAAAATTGGTTTTTTAGATTATTAATTAATTTGTTAATGTTATCTACTATAGTTTGGTGCTTCTTTGGTGATGGTTATATCGTGAGGGTGACTTTCAGTAATACCCGAATTGGTAACCCTGATAAATTTAGCTTCCATAAGTTTCTTAATATTCTTTGCCCCGCAATATCCCATACCTGCCCTTAATCCGCCCAGCAGCTGGTAATTCACTTCCGATAATGTTCCTTTATAAGGTACTCTTGCAACAATTCCTTCAGGAACAAGCTTATTGACTTCTTCTTCGGGATCCTGGAAGTACCTGTCTCCCGATCCTTCCAGCATTGCTTCAATTGAACCCATACCCCTGTATGATTTATATTTCCTGCCGTTATATATTATGGTCTCGCCTGGTGACTCTTCTACTCCTGCAAACAATGAACCTACCATAACTGAACTTGCTCCTGCGGCGATTGCTTTAACAATGTCACCGGAATAACGAATGCCCCCATCAGCGATAACCGGTATATTTTTGTTCTTTAACGCATCTGCTACACTAAATATTGCTGATAGCTGCGGAACACCTATGCCTGCAATAATACGTGTTGTACATATCGAACCGGGGCCGATACCAACCTTAACACCATCAGCACCGGCTTCTGCAAGACTTAAAGCAGCCTCAGCGGTGCCTATATTTCCTACTATTATATCAATGTTGCTGTATTTCTTTTTAACATCTTTTAACATTTTGATAACGTTAAGGGAATGTCCGTGTGCCGTGTCAATAACAATTGCATCGGCATCTGCATTAACGAGAGCTTCGATCCTTTCAAAATTATCTTTTGTTGTCCCCACTGCGGCTGCGACCTTCAGCCTGCCCTTTTTATCCTTGCACGCATAAGGTCTGTCCTTGGCTTTAGCTATGTCCTTATAAGTTATAAGTCCGATTAACCTGTAATCGTCATCTACCACAGGCAACTTTTCAATTCTATATTGCTGCAATATATTGGCTGCTTCCTCAAGATTTATCTCCTGGTTGGTGGTTATGATATTCTCAGAAGTCATTACTTCGCTAATGGGCTTGTTTAAGTTATGTTCAAAACGCAAATCACGATTAGTGACGATACCTATAAGCTTATGATCGGCACTAACGACGGGAATACCGCCAATCCTGAATTCTCTCATATATTCTATAGCATCAGCAACTGTTGATTCCTTATTAATAGTAATAGGATCGTAAATCATGCCGTTTTCCGCACGCTTGACAACTTTCACCTGTTTCGCCTGCTCCTCAATACTCATATTTTTATGAATGATACCTATGCCTCCTTCCCTTGCTATTGCCATAGCTAGATTTGCCTCAGTAACAGTATCCATTGCAGCTGACACTATAGGTGTATTAAGAACTATATTTCTGGAAAAGCTGGTTGTAAGATCAACCTGCTTGGGAAGAACTTCAGAATATGCAGGAACAATAAGCACATCATCGAATGTGAGTCCTTCCGATATTATTTTATCCGATAAAAATGACATATTGACTATATTTATTTAATTTTAAATGCTGCGAAAATACGAAAATTAAATAGAATAATAATTTTTAAAAATCAATAAAAAACCCAGTGCCTGATAAAAAACTGCTTTTTTAATAAGTATTGCAATTTTAATGGATGAGATTCATCAAATATTAAAGAAATTCTGGGGTTTTGAAAAATTCAGGCCTTTGCAGGAAGATATAATAATGTCTGTCATTAAAGGCAATGATACTCTGGGGTTGATGCCAACCGGCGGAGGGAAGTCCCTGACATTCCAGGTTCCTGCCCTGTATATGAAAGGAATTTGTCTTGTAATTACTCCCTTAATAGCTTTAATGAAAGATCAGGTCGAGGCTCTGCAAAAAAAAGGAATTAAGGCGCAGGCAATTTATTCAGGAATGACTCATGAAGAAATTGATATAGCATTGAATAATTGCTTATATGGTGATTATAAGTTTCTGTACCTTTCACCTGAACGTCTGGGGACCGAGATATTTAAAACAAGAGTCCCTGAAATGAACGTTAACCTGATTACTGTGGATGAAGCTCATTGCATATCACAATGGGGATATGATTTCAGACCTTCATATTTAAAAATCCACGCCCTGAGGGGAATAATTCCGGGCATACCTGTACTGGCTCTTACTGCAACAGCTACCAGTGCGGTAGCTGAAGATATACAGGGAAAATTGGGTTTTGCCAGAAAAAATGTATTAAAAGCAAGCTTCTTTAGAGAAAAGTTGATCTATACTGTAAAAAATTCGGAAGATAAATATAAGGACATAATAAAAATAGCAGTTAAAATTAAAGGTAGTGGCATAATCTATGTCAGAACCAGGAAAAAATCCAGGGAAATAGCATCACTGTTATCAAAGAATGATATTTCTTCCAGTTACTACCATGCAGGCATTAAACATCAGATTAGGGCACAAAGGCAGCTGGAATGGACTAATGGAAAAATAAGGGTGATTGTGGCTACTAATGCTTTTGGTATGGGAATTGACAAACATGATGTAAGGTTTGTTATTCATGCTGATCTCCCCGATTCACTTGAATCTTATTTTCAGGAGGCCGGACGCGCCGGCAGGGATGAAAAAAAAGCATATGCCGTGCTACTTTATAATTCTTCAGATAATTTATCAGTAAAACAAAGAATTAAAGCAAATTTCCCGGAGATCACCGTTGTGAAAAAGATCTATCAGGCGTTAGGAAATTACTTTAAAATTCCGGTAGGCAGTGGTAAAAATCTCTCGTTTGATTTCAATATAGGTGATTTTGCATCAACCTATAAATTCAACCTCACCACTGTATACAGTAGCCTTAAAATTCTTGAACGTGAAGGTTATATCGAGCTTACAGATGAACTTGACAATCCCTCAAAAGTAAAATTTCTTCTTCCCCGGGACGATTTATATAAATTCCAGGTAGCAAATGCAAGTTTTGATACTTTTATTAAACTGCTTCTCCGTTCCTATACAGGTATCTTTACTGAATTTGTAGCTATTGATGAATTATCACTGGCAAAAAGGGCCGGTGTGAATATTGAAGTAATATACCAGTACCTGGTAAAACTTAGTAAACTAAAAGTAATCAGATATATAGCACAGAAAAAAACTCCATTAATAATTTATACTGAAGAAAGGCTTGATGAAAAATCACTGCTGATTTCCAGTGACAATTACAAAAAAAGAAAAGAAAGTTATATTGGGAGACTCAATGCCGTATTGAATTATGCTTCAAAGAAAAACAAATGCCGAAGCCAGATGTTACTTGAGTATTTCGGAGAGAAAAATTCTGAAAGATGCGGTGAATGCGACGTATGTAAACATCAGAATGAGATTGAAATTAATAAAAATGAATTCGAACTTATTCGTGAAGAGATAAAATCCATTATTAACCTTGAACCTGTCCGTCTAAATGACCTTATTGACAAGATCCCTGTTAAAGAAGAAAAAATAATACAGGTAATCCAATGGTTGCTTGATAATATTTATATTGCATATGATGAAGATGACAGACTCATATGGAAAAAAAGAAATGTCTGAGTCAATATGATAAGACAGATGAAATACTAATTGAAGTTAAAGAAATGTCAGTATGAAGAAAGAATTTGATTTTCATTCGAATATCTCTAAAGAAAATATTCAGGAATTGCCGGCCGGGAAATTTGAAGGCAGGATATTCATAATTGAAACATTCGAAGAAATGGCGGAGATAAAAAAGATTATACGGAATATTAGGGTTTTTGGTTTTGATACCGAAACAAAACCATCATTCAGAAAAGGAAAAACAAATAATACTGCCTTAATACAATTAGCTACTTCTGATTATGCCTTTCTTTTCAGGATTAGTATGCTGGGTATCCCTGATTTTCTGGTTGATATATTTGAGAATAATGATATTATCAAATCAGGTGTTGCCCTGAAACATGACATAGCCTCCCTGCAAAAACTTAAATCCTTTAAGCCAGCCGGATTTATTGATCTTCAGCACTTTGTCGAACAGTTCGGCATTAAAGATAAAGGTTTAAGAAAACTTGCGGCCAATATCCTGGGAATAAGAATAATAAAAGCCCAGCAAACTTCTAACTGGGAAAGCAAGGCACTGAAGCAGATACAGTTGGAATATGCCGCAACTGATGCCTGGGTTTGCCATGAAATATACAATAAGTTATCCCTGGCTCTATAATCATTAATATGACAACTTACCTTTTACTGGGAATTACAATGGGACTGACAGCCGGGTTGTCACCGGGACCCTTACTTATACTGCTTATTTCAGAGACTATAAAACAGAACAGGAAAGCTGGTATTCTGGTTGCATGCGTCCCCTTAATAACAGACCTGCCTATAGTGCTTATCTCAATACTTGTGCTGCAGATAATTGCAGATTTTAACTTTGTTCTTGGAATAATTTCCTTACTGGGAGCAGTATTCCTTGGCTATCTTGCAGTCGAGAATTTCAGGCTTAAATATTTTAATTTCGATTTAAAAAAGATTAAATCAAGATCACTCGGGAAAGGAATCATTACGAATTTTTTAAATCCTAATCCTTATTTGTTCTGGATTACAATAGGAGCGCCCACTGTTATAAAGGGATATCATGAAGGTATAGTACTACCAGTGTTCTTTGTTTCAATGTTCTATATATTTCTTGTTAGTTCGAAAATTATTGTTGCATTACTTGTTGACAGGTCAAAGGCCTTGGTTAACAGCAATCTGTATATTATTTTAATGAAAATCCTGGGAATTATTCTTTTATTGTTTAGCCTATTTTTCATAAAAGAAAGTCTGGTATATTTCAGGTTAATATAATTCAGGTTTAATTTTTTATATTTAATATTGACATTTATGTTATACAATAATGCTATATTTTATTCAATTGAAGCAAGTACTTATTTTAAAAGATCATTAAAATATATTCGCGCATGAATTTGTTATATATTGGCATGGTCAATCTCGTTAATAATTACATACTGTTAATTACGATTTTTGTCACAATTATTATTATTCTGATCACTCTGTTCCTTATTATTCTCTGCAAAAGCAAAAGGAGAGAAGAATCTGCAAAAGCAAATCAGGATTTTATAAAAGAGGTATTCAATACCACCCAGACCGGCATAATAATTTATGATGCGGATAGTAAAATTATCAAAGACGCCAATAATTATGCTTGCAGGCTTACAGGATATAGTCCGGCAGAATTCATTGGCAGTAATATTGATAATTTTATTGTTTCAGACCTGTCATACAGGGACCTTAAGGACAGCATACTATATGATGTTGAAGGTGAACTTAAAACAAAGTCAGGTGATAGTATAAACATCCTGAGAAGTATAACGATCATAAAATTAAATAGCGGATTATATTATATTGAGAGTTTTATTGACAATACCAAAAGAAAGCATTACGAGGAAGAGATAAAAAGAGCAAAGGACATGGCTGAAATTGCCAACAAATCAAAAAGTGAGTTTCTGGCCAACATGAGCCACGAATTTCGTACCCCCATGAATGCAATAATTGGCATATCGGGGGCACTTATGAAATATAATAGTAAAGGACTCACCGGTGAGCAAAAGGAAGGACTAAAACATATTAACAATAGTGCCGCCAGGTTATTAGAGATAGTGAACGATCTGCTTGATCTTGCAAAAATTGAAGCCGGCAAAATTATTGTTAACCTGAAACCATTTTCACTGGATAAACTTATTGCCGATTTAAAGAGCATGATTGAGGAACTGATAAGAGGCAAAAATATACGATTTTATGTCAGAAAGAACATAAATATTCCGGATAGAATTGTGTCTGATTCAAAAAAGTTGTACCAGATACTGACCAACCTGCTCAGTAATGCTGTGAAATTTACGGAAAAAGGGAAAATACTGCTAAAGATATACAGGGTGAAGACATGTCTGAATTTTGAGGTTGAAGACACAGGAATTGGCATTGAAGAAAAATATTTGGAAAGGGTATTTGAAAAATTTACCCAGATTGACAGTTCCGATCAGAAGAGGTATAAAGGAACAGGACTCGGACTTGCATTATGTAAAGAGCTTGTGGAAATACTAAATGGGGAGATTAATTTAGAAAGCCAGCCGGGTAAAGGTACGCTGGTAAAGTTCTTTATCCCTTTTCATGCCGGAATAGAATCTGAAAAAAAACAGGCAGCTGTTGAGAAAACGGTGATACCTGAAATAATTAATACGGATAAATTCAGAATACTTATTATAGAAGATGATGACGAGACAAATTACTATTATGAAAATTATCTCAGGGATGATAATTATGAGCTAATATTTGCAAAAGACGGTAAGGAAGGGTTTAAAAAAATATTTCAGATATTACCGGAAATAGTAATCCTCGACCTTAAACTGCCCGGGATGACAGGATTCGAAATACTGAGAAGAATAAAAAATAACAAAGAAACATGTGCTATACCTGTTATAGTAATAACTGAACTTGATGATGTTCCTGACAAGGTAAATTATAATTACGAATATATATTTCATAAGCCAGTTGACATCAAGGATCTGAAATCAGATATAAATAATTTGCTGAACCTGAGGAAAGAGAGACCATTCAGAGTAATGATTATCAGTGAGGATATTGAAGAACTTGAGTACCTGAAAATTTCGGTTTCTCATACCGGTAACATAGCAATAACTGTACAGGAGAGCAAGAAAGCTATTAAACTTGTCAAAGGAATTGAACCTCATATTATTGTTATGGATGCCGATAATTCCGTAATTACTGCACAAAGGTTTATAGGCGAATTTCAAAATTCTGATATGGCCGGCATAATTGACCCGCTGATTATATTATATAAAAAGGATGATGTCGATAATCTACCTGATACCGATAAGGTGAGAATTATTAAAAAATCTTCAGACTCATCAGAGGAAATAAGGAAACTCATTGCTGAATACTTAAATATAGCCAGGAGGAGCAACAAATTATGAAATTGGAGATCATGGCAAAAGGCTTTTAAATATATGAAAGAAAAATACGTTAAAATAATTTCCGGCAGTTTGTCTGTTAAACCTGAACAGGTTGCCAGTACAATAAAGCTGCTGAAAGATGGAGCTACAATACCTTTTATTAGCAGGTACAGAAAAGAAGCAACTGGTGGCCTGGATGAAGTCCAGGTTTTAACTATTAAGGAATTATTGAGTAAGCTGCTGGAAATCGATAAAAGAAGAGAGAGTATTATAAAGTCGATCGATAAACAGGGTAAATTAACAAAAGAACTTCGGGATAATATTGAGAAAGCTGCCACCATGGCGGAACTTGAAGATTTGTACCTGCCCTATAAGCCCAAAAGAAAGACCCGTGCATCTGAAGCAAAGGAAAAAGGACTGGAGCCTCTTGCTGCTATCATATTTGAACAGAAAGACATACTTTTCCCTGACAAAGCAAGGGAATTCATAAATGAGAAAGTGCTGTCCGTTGACGATGCTTTGCAGGGAGCACGTGATATAATAGCAGAGCGGGTTAGTGAGGACAGGAAGGCAAGGGACATTATACGCAATATCTTCAAAAAGGAAGCTATAATATCTGCAACTGTTATTAAAGGGAAGGAGCATGAAGCTATAAAATATAAAGATTACTATGATTATGCCGAACCGTTGGACAGGTGCGTTTCACACAGGTTTTTAGCCATGAGGCGCGGTGAGGATGAAGGATTCCTTAGACTAACGGTCAGGCCTGATGAGAGCAAAGCAATTGAATCTTTAATAGATCTTTTTGTGAACACTTCATCTGATATTTCAGAACAGGTAAGAATGGCGATCAGAGATTCATACAAGAGACTGCTGGCCCCTTCTATTGAAAATGAATTCAGGGCAAGTTCAAAATCAAAGTCTGACAGGGAAGCAATAAAGGTATTTGCAGGTAACCTGAAACAATTATTAATGGCATCTCCCCTTGGTGAGAAAAGGGTGCTGGCTATTGATCCGGGTTATCGCACCGGCTGCAAGTTAGTATGTCTTGATGAACAAGGCAACCTGTTGCATAATGAGACAATTTATCCTCATGCCCCTCAAAACGAAATGAGACAGTCAGCAAAGAAAATAATCACACTAGTTAACCAGTATAGGGTTGAAGCTATAGCTATAGGTAATGGTACGGCAAGCAGGGAAACAGAGAAGTTTGTTAAAAAAATTAAATTTGACAGGGATTTGCAGGTATTTGTTGTTAATGAAGCCGGAGCTTCAATATATTCGGCATCGGGGGTGGGAAGAGAGGAGTTCCCTATGTACGACGTTACTGTCAGGGGAGCTGTATCTATTGGCAGAAGGTTAATGGATCCCCTGGCCGAGCTGGTAAAAATTGAACCTAAGTCAATTGGTGTAGGCCAGTACCAGCATGATGTCGATCAAACATGGCTTAGGGAAAGCCTGGATCAGGTGGTGGAAAGCTGCGTGAATAACGTCGGTGTAAATCTGAACACTGCCAGTAAGTACCTGCTGACCTATGTTTCAGGTCTTGGCCCTCAGCTTGCACAAAATATTATTGACTACAGGACAGAGAACGGACCATTTAAGACCAGGGAGGAACTGAAAAAGATCCCACGCATGGGTGAAAAAGCGTTCCAGCAATGTGCAGGATTTTTAAGAATAATGAATGGATCAAATCCGCTTGATAACACAGCCATCCATCCTGAAAGTTATTATGTAATAAATAAAATGGCCGGAGATAAGGGAATTTCTCTTCAGGAATTAATTGTAAATGAGGATCATAGAAACAGCATTGATATTAACAAATATATTGATAAAAATACGGGAATACCGACATTGACTGATATAATAAATGAGATTGCAAAACCCGGAAGAGATCCCAGAAACAAAATAAAAATTTTTGAATTTGCCAGGGATATCTATTCTATTGATGATTTAAAACCCGGAATGATTTTACCCGGTATAGTCACCAATATTACAAATTTTGGAGCTTTCGTGGATATCGGTGTCAAACAGGACGGACTGGTGCATATATCCCAGTTGGCCGACAGATATATCAGTAATCCTGCCGGGATTGTCAGTTTGAACCAGCATGTTAAAGTGAAAGTTCTTGAAGTTGATCCTGAAAGAAAGAGAATACAGCTCTCAATGAAAGGAATTGGAAATAATAAAGACAATTAGAATAGCTATTTATGAATCCTGCTAATACTTTAACGTTGAAAATTAAATATATAACGCCTAATACTTGAAATTTATAATTAATTTAGCTTTAGCTGCTTATGCAAACCTAATAATATATTCGGAGTTCGTTGAAATGTACGGAAGAGTTTTAAACTTAAAGATAAAACCTTAACTTGTTATTGTATTTTAATGAATAAAATGAAGGCAATAGTACTATACAAAGTTTTTACCCTGGTTTGTTTAGCTTTTGTTATACAAACATGTAATAATTTCCATAGAACGAAAAATATGAAAGCACCTGTGGCAGAGAAAATTAGAAAAGAACTTGTTTCTCACGGTCATACCAGAACTGACAACTACTTTTGGCTTAATGAAAGAGATAATCCCAAAGTCATTAAATACCTGGAGGCTGAAAATGAATATACCGGCTATATTATGAAAGATACGGAGAAACTCCAGGAGAAAATATATAATGAGATAGTGGGGAGAATAAAACAGACCGATATGTCAGTTCCGTTTTTTGAAAATGGTTATTATTATTATACAAGATATGAGGACGGTGGAGAATATCCCATTTATTGCCGCAAAAAAGAAAGTCTTGACGGAGTAGAGGAGATTATGCTGAATGTTAATGAAATGGCTGCAGGCCATGAGTTTTATCAAGTAACCGGATTAGAGGTGAGTATGAATAATAATTTGCTTGCCTTTGGCGTGGATACATTTGGCAGGCGCCTTTATACAATATATTTCAAGGATTTGTCAACAGGCAGAATTCTGGATGACAGAATAATAAATACAGTAGGAACAGTAGCATGGTCTAATGATAACAATACCGTGTTCTATAATATAAAAGATTTACAGACACTGAGATCTTATAAAGTCATGAAACATAAGCTCGGTTCAAATAAATCCATTGATGAGACAGTATATGAAGAAGAAGATGAAACTTATAATGCCTTTGTCTATAAAACAAAGTCGAAGAAATATATAGTGATATCTATATCCAGCACTCTTTCAAACGAATACCGGTTTGCTGACGCCGATAACCCCGATTCGGAATTTAAATTGTTCCACCCGAGAGAAAAAGAACTTGAATATGACATTGACCACTTTGAAGATAAGTTTTATATAAGGACAAATCTGGATGCAATAAATTTCAGGTTGATGGAAACACCCGTAGGAAAAACCGGAAAAGAAAACTGGAGAGAAGTGATCCCTCACAGGGATGATGTGCTTATGGAAAACTTCGAAGTGTTTAAAGACTACCTTGTAGTTGATGAAAGAATAAGGGGACTTTCACAGTTAAGGATTATAAACATGAAGAATAAAGACGAGCATTATATCCACTTTGAAGAACAGGCATATACGGCATGGATATCGATAAACCCTGAATTTAACACTGATATATTGCGCTTTGGATATTCATCCCTCACTACTCCCAATTCAACTTTCGATTATAATATGAGCACCAGGGATAAAAAGTTAATGAAGCAGCAGGAGGTTGTGGGAGATTTTAAGCCTGAAGATTATATATCCGAAAGATTATTTGCACCGGCAGATGACGGGACACTTATCCCCATTTCTCTGGTCTACCGCAAGGGGCTGGTAAAAGATGGTAATAATCCTTTGCTGTTGTATGGCTATGGTTCCTATGGGATAACCAAAGAACCTTTATTCAGTCCGGTCAGGCTCAGCCTGCTGGATCGCGGATTTATCTATGCAATAGCACATGTCAGAGGCGGACAGATTTTAGGCAGGAAGTGGTATGAGGACGGTAAATTATTGAAAAAGAAAAATACTTTTACCGATTTTAATAACTGTGCTGAGTACCTTATAAGGGAAAATTATACCGATACGAGCAGGATGTTTGCACAGGGAGGAAGCGCAGGCGGACTATTAATAGGGGCTGCAATAAATATGAAACCCGAACTCTACAAGGGCGTAATCGCGTCTGTGCCTTTTGTCGACGTTGTTACTACTATGCTTGATGAAAGTATCCCCCTTACTACTTCTGAATACGATGAGTGGGGAAATCCTAACGAGAAGGAGTATTATGAATATATGCTTTCTTATTCGCCTTATGATAATGTCAGGGCTGTTAGTTATCCGGCAATGCTTGTCACTGCAGGATTACATGATTCGCAGGTACAATACTGGGAACCTGCAAAATGGGTGGCAAAGCTGAGAGATATAAAAAAGGATGACAATTTATTGCTCCTGTATACTAATATGGATACCGGCCACAGCGGAGCAACGGGGAGATTTAAACAATACAGGGAGACTGCTCTTGAGTATGCATTTTTATTAAAACTCATGGATATAAAAGAGTAGCTTTGCGTACTTGGTTTTTTTTTGTATATTGACTTCGAAAAGATGTAAAACCAAAACCCGACTAAAACTTAAAAACTATGAGAAAACTTATACTTAATTTTTTAGTTATCTGTTCATTTTCATTGATTGCAAATGGACAGTTTTTTGATCTTAGTGATGATGAGGAAGCAAAAACCGAGCCCTTATTATCAAAACATGGAAATAATATACTGCCTGAAAAAGGAGATGTCGGACTGGGAATTGATGCAATACCATTTCTGGATTTTGCCGGAAACCTGGTTAAGATAAATAGCGGTACAACCTTCAGCAGCATGCTTCATATTCAGCCGCCGGAAGGGGGAATGGTTATCTTCCTGAAGTATTTTACAGGCGAAAAAACTGCATTAAGGGCAAAATTCAGAATCGCCTACAGTGCGAGTACCGAAAAGTTTGCCGTACAAAATGACCAGGATATTACGGAAACCCTTTATGATACGCGTATTGCCTCAAATATTAATTTTGATGTGGGAATAGGACTTGAGAAGAGAAAAGGGAGCACAAGACTGCAGGGATTATACGGACTCGAAGGAATGCTGTCTGTTATAAAAGGTGTTGAGACATCGCCTAATTACAGGTATTTATACGTAAATGATTTTTCAGCATCCAATACTACACCCTCTACTGGTCTTTTTGGAGCTTCAGGAACCAGGCCCATATATTATAAAAATGCTCCGTCCTATGGTATAGGTGGCAGGGCATTTATTGGTGCCGAATATTTCTTTACACCCAAAATAGCTATTGGCGGTGAGCTTGCTATAAGGCTGATGATATCAAGGAGGGGAGCATCCAAGAGCAAAACAGAAGCGTGGGTAAACAATGCCCTTGAAAAGACGGTAACTAAGGATAAGACACCGAGCGGGAGTGATCTCACACTGGATAATGAGGTGGACTCACATGTGTATATGATATTATTCTTCTAGCAATTAGTGAAATATAATGTGGCTGTCCGGAAGGGCAGCCTTTTTTATTTATTAGACAATACCTGTAAATCCTGCGAAGGCCATAGCCATGAGGCCTGCAATAATGAAAGCTATTGGCACCCCCCGCATACCTTCGGGTATATCAGCCAGTTCAAGTTGTTCCCTTATGCCTGAAAATGTTATTAGCGCCAGTCCGAACCCCAATGCATTGCCGGCTGCGAAAAATACACTCTCCAGAAGGTTATAATCTTTCTGAACGGCAAGGATTGCGACACCAAGGATCGTGCAATTTGTGGTAATGAGGGGCAGAAATATGCCAAGGGCCTGGTATAGGGCGGGACTAACTTTTTTCAGGATTATTTCTACCAGCTGGACCAGGGCTGCTATTACCAGGATAAATGTTATGGTCTGCATAAACTCTATACCAATGGGAATAAGTATATGATGCTGAATAATATATGTTCCAATCGTCGCTATGACCATAACAAAGGTTACCGCTGCGGCCATTCCCAGGGCTGTGTCAACTTTGTTTGAGACACCTATAAACGGACAAATGCCCAGGAACTTGGTAAGCACTATGTTATTCACAAATACCGCAGATACTATTATAACAATGTATTCCATCTTGTGTTATGTTGATTAATTCTTCATTGTACTATGATATCTTCTTACTTAACCTGTTCATTAGCATTATAAGAAAGCCCAAAGCAAGAAATGCACCGGGCGGACTGACAAATAAAAGTATGCCGTCTCCCTGGATGAACTTCATATTAAATATTGAACCGCTTCCTAATATCTCCCGCACACTGCCAAGAAGAAGGAGTGCAAAAGTAAAACCCAGTCCGATACCGAGACCATCAACAAGGGAAGTTAAAACACTGTTTTTTGAGGCAAAGGCTTCAGCCCTCCCCAGGACAATACAGTTAACTACAATAAGTGGTATGAAAATCCCCAGCTGGTCATACATGCTTGGTTCAAAATGGGGGCCCGGAGTGTTCAGAAATGCTTTCATAAGCAAATCCACAATAGTTACAAAGGAGGCAATAATTACTATATAGGAGGGTATTCTCACTTTATTGGGAATAAGTCCGGCAATCAGGGAAATAACAAAGTTTGACATCACCAGGACAAATGTAGTGGCCAGTCCCATGCCAATACCGTTAATAGCAGAATTGGTCGTACCCAGTGTAGGGCATAATCCCAGGAACAAAACAAAAACCGGATTTTCCCTGATAAATCCCTTTGTAAAGTTTTTCAGCTGGTTCACTTTTCACCTCCTTTCATTAAAGCGTCATATGCTTTTTGCAGAGCTTCGCAGTATGCACGTGACGTTATAGTTGAAGCAGTAATGGCATCGACATCTCCTCCATCCTTGGTAACACTCAGTTTGAAATCTTTTGGGTTCCTGCCCTCAAATTGCACGCTCCAGTCAGATTTTGACTTTATTATCTTATCACCCAGTCCGGCAGTTTCTTTATTTTCAAGGACAGCTACTTCATTTATCGTTCCGTCAGGCAGAAACCCTACAATAAGTCTTATCTCTCCCCCATATCCCAGGGAGCTTGTTTCTACAGCAATACCTTTAATCTCATTGTTTTTAACAGCGGGATAAAAATTAAATGTATCCTTTTTATAAGCAACCTTATACATATCATTTAAAGGTTTATTATCAAATTCGGGCAATACTATATTAAATGCCATTGTCCTTTTGTATAGCAATGCGGCCTCAATTGGTTCCCTCGTTAATTCGTAAACGATGCCAAGCGTTGCTGATGATAAAAGAGTTACCAGAAACAGGGTCAGTACCATATTGGTGAATGTAGATTCTTTTTTGGACATTTTTAACCTCCTATCCGAAACGTTTGGGTTTAATATATCTGTTTATAAGAGGGACAAATCCGTTCATGATAAGTATGGCAAAGGCGACACCTTCAGGATAACTGCCAAAGACCCTGATCAACACAACAATCACTCCTATACCTGTTCCATATATTATCATGCCCCTTCCTGTCATTGGCGAGGTGGCATAATCAGTTGCCATGTATATGGCACCAAGCATAAGTCCGCCTGTCAGTATATGGAAGACAGGGTCGGCCATATGAAATGCCTTTATTTCTTCGTTTACATCTTTAAATTTTAATACTGGCAGATTTATATTTAAAGCACCTGTTATAATATTGTGCCCTTCTTCACTAAAAATCCATAATAAACCTGTAAAGATAAATACGGTTCCTATAACAGATACCGGTATGTGCCATGTAATAATTTTCCTAATCAATAAGTAAGCAAAGCCTACAAGAAGGGCAAAAGCGGCAATCTCACCCAGGGAACCCCCGATATTCCCGAAAAACATGTTGGAATAACTTAAATTGTTTATGTCCATCAGTTCGGCAATACTTTTACCATTCTTAATTCCCTCTTTTATAAGGTTGAGAGGCGTGGCACCTGTAAAGGCATCCAGCTTATCAGCCGGAATCAGGTAAGGGGTGTTCCAGCCGGCGGCTTTTGGAAATACGGTCATTGCAGTTGGAAAGGATATTAAGAGAAATACACGGCCTACCAGTGCAGGATTAAACGGGTTATTTCCCAGTCCTCCAAATGTCATTTTGCCAATCCCTATTGCTACAAGGCTGCCTGTAATGATTATCCACCACGGGATGTTTGATGGCAGGTTAAAAGCCAACAGTAATCCGGTTACTACAGCTGAGCAATCTGTTATTCTGACCCCGGTCTTCAGGATAAATTTTTGTATAAGCAACTCAAATAATACACAGGATGAAACAGAGATGGCAGTCACAATTATTACACCTATTCCATAAAATACAAGTGAAATAATGAATGCAGGCACCAGCGCAATAATAACCGCAAGCATTAATTTTCTGATACTATAATTACCGGAAATATGGGGTGACTGCGATATCGTAAGTAGTTTATTCATGTCTATTTTGTTGGTCTTATTATTTTGCTCACCGCGGCCTTTCCCAGTCTTATATAATCCAGAAGAGGCCTGTTTGAAGGACAAATATAGCTACATGACCCGCATTCTATACAATCCAGCACCTTATCCGATTCGAGCCTTTCATATAAATTCTTTTGAGATAAACCCATCAGCAGGTAGGGTTCCAGTCCCATGGGGCATACCGAAACACACTTGGAACATCTTATGCAGGGCTCGGTTTTTTTTCGCAGCGATTCTGACTCGGGAAGGATTAATATTCCCGAACAGCCTTTGGTAACAGGAACGCTAAGATCATTAAGGGCTTTGCCCATCATTGGTCCCCCGTAGACTATTTTACCCGTATCGCCGGGGAGGCCTCCTGCTTCTTCTATAAGTAAAGAAACTGGTGTTCCTATCCTTACTCTGAAGTTCGACGGATTTTTAACGGATTTGCCTGTCAATGTTACAATACGCTCAAACAAGGGTTTATTTTTTTGTACAGCCTCATATACAGCCAGGGTAGTGCCAACATTAAATTCAACGACGCCAATATCAATGGGCAGACATCCTGAAGGAACTTCCCTGTCAAGCAGAGCTATTATAAGTTGTTTTTCACCTCCCTGTGGATATTTAACTTTAAGGGTATATATATCAATACCTTCATATTTTTTTGCTAAAGCCGCTATATGGCTAATTGCATCAGCTTTGTTGTTTTCAATTCCAATCAATGCCTTTTCAACCTTTAACGCCTTTTTAAGCAGCTGTATACCTACCATTAGCTCTTCGCCATGCTCAAGCATAAGGGCATGATCGGCAGTAAGGTATGGCTCACACTCAATACCATTGACAATAAGATATTCTGTTTTTTTGCCTCTTGGGATATTAAGTTTCACATGAGTAGGGAAAGTTGCACCACCCAGTCCGACAATGCCTGCTTCAATAATCTTATTTATAATTTCTTCTGATGACAGTGAGAATTCTCTGATTACTTCCTTGTTTCTGGCAATATTTTCAAGCCATTGGTCATCTTCGACATTTATAAGTATTGCTTTTCTTTTATATCCGCTGCTGTCGATAAAGGCATCTATTTTGGTTATCTTCCCTGATACTGATGAATGAATGTTGCTTGACACATACCCTTCACTCTTTGCAATCAGCTGGCCGGTTTTGACATGCTCACCTGCTTCAACAACCGGCTTTGAAGGTGATCCGAGATGCTGTGATAAAGGTATGGTTACAGCCTTGGGAAGTGGCAAATCCCTGATTCCCGATTTGGCAGATAATTTATTCTCAGGTGGATGAATACCCCCTTTTACAAATGTTTTTAACACTTCAATATCGACTTTTAACTATTTCTCAGATATATTCTTTGATTCATTATTGGCTTCTCCCGGTTTATCATCAGTTGATGCTGCTACCTGTTGTGCTAGACCATTTTCAGTTTTTTCTTTTTTAAGTGGAAACCCTGTCTCGATAATACAGTTTGTAGGACATTCAGGAGCACATAACCTGCAAAGCCTGCATTTTTCGGCATCGATAAATGCCAGGTTATTTTTCATTGTTATAGCCTCCCAGGGGCAGACATTAAAACATTTTACGCATCCTATGCAAGCTACCGAGCAGCTTTTTCTGGCTACTCCGCCTTTGTCCTCATTCATGCAGGCAACATATATTTTGCGATCTTTCTTGTTTCTTTTCCTTAATTCAAAAAGGTTTTTTGGGCACTCTTTGACGCAGGCCCCGCAGGCAGTGCAATTTTCATCTGTCACAACAGGCAGTCCGGTTTTATAATCCATACGCAGGGCATCAAACTTGCATACTTCAACACAGTCGCCATAGCCGAGGCATCCGTATTCACAGCCTGTATCTCCTCCATAGAGTGCAGCAACAATAGAACATGTTTCAGAGCCATCATATCTGTTTGTCCTGGGTCTGTATTCACAAGCTCCATTGCATCTAAGTACAGCCACCCTGGATTCCTGCGCCACTGCCATTTTACCGAGGATCTCAGCTACCCTGTTCATTGTTTCATTTCCGCCAACCGGACAATAGAGTCCTTCAAAATCTTCGGATTTAACCAGGGCTTCGGCAAAGTTTCTGCAACCCGGGAAACCGCATCCCCCGCAATTTGCTGCCGGCAGTTCTTCCTCAACCTCAGATATGCGCGGATCTTCATATACTTTAAACCTTTGGGCTACAAGAAATAATACAAAGGCCGACGCAACTCCCAGTCCGGTCAATGAAATGACAGTATATAAGAAAATCGAACTCATGCAATCAGGCTTTTGCTTATAGTAATTTTTATTCTTTTTCTGATATTATTTCTAAGGGAATACAGGATTAAATAATAGGGTGCCAGCATCAATAAAGAACCTGCTCCGGCAATTACTTCATTGTATCCCAGACCTGAAAATAAAATAATAAAAAATAATACTATTATTAATGGCAGCATGTATCCTAAGAATAAAGCATTGTAGCCCGTTGATTTTTTTACCAGTATATTTACCACGTCACCAACTGAAAAACTGCCCGATTTATCTGTGAGCTCGATAAGATTGCTCTGATTACCCTTAATATTGCATAGTGATTTGGTCTGACAACTGCTGCAGACTGATAATGGCTGGATTCTTATTTTAATTTTGTTGGCTGAAATATGTTCAATAATTCCTTTCTGCTCTATACACTCATTAGAATTCATCTTATTTCAGATTTCAAAGAAAAAATACAAAATTATACATGTTATAACAAGGAATATTGCTTTTTAACATTTTTTCAATAATTTAGGATGAATTTAAATAATATGTATGATATCTTTGAATAAAAATTCGTTTTTGTTTTTAGTTTACACAGCTATCTTATTCTTGAGGTTAAAGCATATTTGTTCCCTTCCAGAGAGTTTATCCTGGCTTTAATGGATCCAACAATAATAGGTGATTCAATATATAAGGGTATATGATTTTTATCATTGGTGACCCAAAGACTCATATATTCTCCGCCCTTAAAAACCGAGCCTGCTACCAAAAAAACGCTGAACTTAATACATTCAAATTCTCCAAAGCGGCGTATTTTCAGGTTTTCAATCCCCTGGTACCTGAAGTAAATATTTTCCAGTATGTTGTCTAGCAAAATTGTCACAGCTATCGTATCACCGGGTTTGTACCTGCTATAATCTATATTCCTTGAATAATACGATATAGATATCATATCAAAAGTACATTCAGTGATATCAATCGTATCTATTCTTTCAGGTTTATTAGGTCTTGTATAGCTGCTTAACGCATACTTTCTGTTCCTGTTAAAGATATATTTATATCTGAATTTATATCCGCCTTCATCCACGTCACGGATAAAGAAGTATGGTTTCAATGTTACCGGATGTACCCACGAGTCGTACCTGTCACGTACCTTAAAAAACCAGTCCCAGCTGCTATATGTACTGCCTGTTCCTGACAGATGCAAACACGGATTATTAAATATAGTGGTTTCATTTACTTTGAATGTAACCTCACCCACCTCTGTCCATATAATAAACCAGTTGTAGGATACGGTATATGTAATTTTTTCACCACTTCCAAATGCTCTGTTCCTTATTGAGCATTCATCATTTTGAGAGTACAGCATTTTTATGACAGCCATACCTAACGTTATTAATAGCAAAATTCTTAGTTTCCCCATATATAAATATATATAAATCAGTTATGCTCTTAATAATTAACGGAAATTAGTTTTACATATTTTAATCCGGGAGGGGAGGGGGTATATTAAATACAGTATAAAATATAAAAATATTCTGAAAAGGAAGATATCAGGGGTTATTCGGTTTCAATGAAATTGAACTTGGTTTCCAGGATTGACTCATAATATTCTCCTCTTTCCATAATATCATCATCACCCTCTTCATAGTACCAGTTTATGGTTATCTTATGTCCTTTTTTTGACACATCCACAAGTGCTCTCAGTATGTGCAAAATAGCCTTCGAGGACCCGCTGTTAAAATACTCGAGTTCAATATCAACAGTAGTGGATTCAGGGGGATGCTGACAATAATAAAAAATCCATTCATACAGATCATCATAAAATTTCGTTGCATCTTCAGGTATTGACCTTCCGCTAATTTTTATCCTTCCATCAACATTGAAAGATACTTCGGGAGTCTTTTTTGTGCTTTCAATTAGCAGATTATCCATGAAATTAAGAATAGAAAAAATTTATAATGACAATAATTTAAGTATATTATAATTGTAATTCTATATTAATATTTTATACCGACAGTACACTTATGAATTAGATAACAATAATAACAAATTTATATTAAAAATAATATTTTCTATTTGTGAAAATGTTAAATAGTTTCAACAATATCAATATAGTTAAAAACATTAAGCGCCTATTTTAAAATATTTTATAGATGATAGGGAATATTAGCTCAAATTGTTAATAAATTTATCTAAAAGGGTGAAAATAATATAAATAAAAGCTTAAAGTGAAACCCGGCGGGTTATATTTTCAGTCTGGCAGAAGGTGTAACATCCTGGTTTGAATATATGCGGCCCAGGTATTTATAATATCCCGTAACAGCAATCATAGCTGCATTATCAGTAGAATATTCAAATTCAGGAATATAAACATTCCAGTGCCTTTTTGCCCCTTCATTAATAATACGACGGCGGAGTTCCGAGTTTGCCGATACTCCCCCGGCGATAGCGATCTCTTTAATACCCTTCTCGTCCGATGCTTTTATAAGCTTATCTAAAAGAACAGTGATGATTGAATTCTGAATTGATGCACAAATATTATTCAGATTATTTGATATAAATTCTTTATCTTCTTTAATCCTGTCCCTGATAAAATAGAGAAAAGCAGTTTTTAGTCCGCTAAAGCTGAAATCGTAATTTTTAATGTCGGGTTTGCTAAAGTTGTATGCTGCAGGATCCCCATTTTTTGCGTAATTATCTATAAAGGGGCCGCCGGGGTAAGGCAAACCCACTACTTTTGCACATTTGTCAAATGCTTCGCCCGCGGCATCATCAAATGACTGACCTATAAGTTCCATCTCCAGATAATCGCTTATAATTACCAGTTGAGTATGTCCTCCTGAGACAAGGAGGCATAAAAAGGGGAATTCGGGGAGATTTTTATTTTCGCCTTTTTTGATTATAAAATTGGATAATATGTGAGCGTGTAAATGATTAACTTCAATTAACGGTATATTTAAAGCCAGTGAAAATCCTTTTGCAAAGGAGGTGCCGACAAGAAGTGCCCCCATTAATCCGGGCCCCCTGGTAAATGCAACGGCATTTATATCATCTTTTGTCTTCCCTGCTTCATCAAGAGCCTGTTCGACAACCGGAATAATATTTTGCTGGTGAGCCCTTGAAGCAAGTTCAGGAATTACTCCTCCATACCACTTATGTACTTCCTGGCCGGCAATTTTATTTGATAAAATATACCCATTTTCAACTATTGCAGCCGCTGTATCATCACAAGATGTTTCAATTCCTAAGATGGTAGTAATCATTAATTTAATTAATATTGTAAATTATTAAACTTTTTTTATTTTTTTTGCGTTCTAAAATATAAAAGATAAAGGTATTAAAAAGATCATTAAAATATTATTCATTGTATTTCTGGCAATATTAATATTACTGTCATCCTGCTTCATTCTCCTTCAGAATTCCAGAATCCAGACTTACGTGGCAAAGAAGATCACTGAGATCATTTCTGATAATCTGAATGTCCGGGTTACTATTGAATCTGTTGACATAACGTTCTTTAACAAGGTCAGGTTAAACAAGTTTTATATTGAAGATTTACAACATGACACGCTGTTATATGCTGACCGTGTCAGTGCTTCGATTGTAAAATTTCCTAACAGGAAGCGTATCCCGGTAAATACCCTTACTCTCGAAAATGCAACGTTTCGTCTTGCTACTGATTCTGCAGGCACAATAAATCTCAGGTTTATCATCGATGCGATAAGCAGAAAAGATACAGCCAGGCAGGGCAAATTATTGACTATCAGGAACATAAAATTTAAGGATAGCAAATTCAGCCTTACCCTCAGTAATCCGGAAACAGGGAAGGAAGGCATTGATTTTTCAAATTTGATCCTGACAGATTTCAATACAAATATAAGAAGGCTGAGTAAGGACGCAGATACCGTCAATTTTATAATTAAATCCTTGAGCTTCAAAGATCACAGTGGATTTGACGTTGAAAATTTTTATTCTAAGACAAGCATTTGCCAGAACCACCTTTCATTTAAGGATGTGATCATAAAAACAAAACTGTCTAAAATTTTAGGGGAGAAGATAATTTTACAATTTAACAGTTTTAAGGATTTCGACAGGGAGGTGCTTTATGAGAGGATCAAACTTGACGTATCGCTTTATCCTTCGGAGCTGAATCTTTATGATCTTGCTTTCTTTTCCCCGAAATTCAAAGGTTCCTGTCAGCAGCTTAATTTATCGGGAGAGTTTACAGGTTTTATAGGTAATTTAAAGGGCCGGAATATCAACATTAGTTACGGGGATAATTCGGAGATTTACTGCGAATTTAATTCAAACGGATTGCCGGATATTAAAGAGACCTTTCTCTACATAAATTTAATAAATTTCAGCACAACTGTCAGTGATCTTGAATCCCTTCAATTGCCCGGGGGCCTCAATTTCAACCTGTCAAAAGGATTTAAAGAATTTACCACTATTAAATATAAGGGGAAGTTTACCGGATTTGTTGATGATTTTGTTGCATATGGGGATATGGAGTCCAATCTTGGTAAAATTTCATCGGACGTGTTATTCAAACCTGATACTAACAATTATTTCACATTTAACGGGAAATTAAAAGCTGAGCAATTTAATATAGGCAGACTTCTGGGCAATGAAAAAAATATAGGATCGGTTACACTTAATGTAAATGCTGACGGATACAGTTGCTCCGGCAAGACAATAAATGCAAAGATTAGCGGTATTATTAACAGTCTTGAAATAAAGCAATATAAATATCAGAATATTAAATTATCAGGTGTACTGTCAGATAAAACCTATAACGGGTCCATTAGTATTAATGACCCTAATGTAAACCTTGAATTTATGGGTATGGTTGATTTCTCAAGTGATATTTATGATGTTGATTTTACTGCCAATGTTTCCCGTGCTAATTTGGTTGCTCTGAATTTTGACAGGAAAGATTCATCACATACGGTTTCATTTTATATTAAGGCCAATGTTCAGGGCAATTCAATTGATAACCTTAACGGCGAAGTTAAATTGCTCAACTCCCTTTTCACAAAGAATAATAATCAAATTCAGATATATGATTTTAGTGTATATGCAAAGAACAATGCAGACTCCAATTCCCTGGTAATCCGTTCAGACTTTGTTGATGCCGATATCAGCGGGAGTTACCAGATGTCTGAGATAAAAGAATCCCTGCAAAAGTTTATTAATTCATATCTCCCCTCATTTGTAAATTCCGGATGCCCAATGATTGATAAATTTAAAAATGGATTCCGTTTTACTGTCAACTTTAAGAAAACCAGGCCAATTTTTGAATACTTTATGCCCCGGTTTTACATCGCAGAGAACACTGTATGCAAAGGTGAATTTGATCCTGACACAAATCATCTCATTTTATTCTTGCAGTCACCCAGGATTGAATTTTATGGTAACACATGGAACAACGTGTATTTTAACTGCCAGTCAAATGACAGTATTTTTTCAGTTGCGTCAGGCAGTCAGAACCTTAACCTGAAGGATAAGATAAATCTGGAGAATTTTACTATATACTCGGACATTAGCAGTGACAGTGTTACCCTAATGACGCGCTGGAACAACTGGGATACAATACTTTACAAGGGTGTACTTAAGGCGGTAACAAAGTTTATAAAAGAACCTGGCAACAAATCTCCGGTAATATCGGTAAATATACTCCCTACAGAAATTATAATAACAGACACATTATGGTATATTAAAAAATGTAATATACTCATAGACAGTTCCAGCATCTTTGTTGATAATTTTGAAATAAATCATGATAACCAGTATCTCAGGCTCAATGGTAAAATATCGTCATTGCCGGATGATAAGATTATAATGGGATTTAATAACTTCAACCTGGGGAATATCAATATTTTCACAAGATCTGAAGGTATTAAGATTGAAGGCATATTAAACGGTGATGCCGAGATATCAAATTTCTATAAAAATCCAATGTTTTATTCAAGGCTTACCGTTGACACACTTGTTATCAATGATGAAAAACTGGGAAATACAATAATAAATTCCACCTGGAACAATGATAAAAAATCAATTAATATTGATGCTGTGGCAAAAAGAGGCCAGCTAAACACAATAGCCATAAATGGTGATTATTATCCAAAGGATGAAGGGAAGCTCCAGGTAGATATTGAAATGAATAAGCTGCGGTTAAACCTGGTAAATCCTTATTTGCAAACTGTTTTCAGTGATTGCGGGGGTATTGTCTCGGGCAATCTGACCATATCCGGGAATAAGGCAGAGCCAATACTTAACGGGGACCTTAAATTTCAGAAAGCCGCATTTACTATCAGTTATCTTAACACGAGATATAATTTTACTGACCGTATTAAAATAATTAATAATAATGTATTCTTCAACAATATTACGCTTATTGACATTTACGGGAATTTTGCATATTTGAATGGTGTTATTCAAAGTGCATATTTAAGGGATTTTAACTTTAATCTTAAGATTGACGCTGATCACCTGTTATTCCTAAATACTGCGCAGTCAGATAACAGTCTTTTTTATGGTACGGCTTTTGCTTCGGGTTTCGTGACATTAAAGGGCACACCCAAAAACGTGATAATAGATGCGGGCGTACGTACAGACAAAAATACAAGGTTCTTTATACCCC
>CAZOLY010000024.1:18362-27750 GCA_964580815.1 uncultured Bacteroidales bacterium | reverse complement strand
CATCAGGCCACCATTTCTCTGAACCATCAATAGCAACGCCTAGAGAAGCTTCTTCGGGAAGCTGTATTCTTTTAGTTTCCGGAATAGTGTTGTTTTCCGGCTGCTGCCAGTATGTATAGCCTATGTGTGTTTGCGACATCATATGATTCCACTTGCCGCCCGCCACTTTTGTGTGATAATATCCGGTAAGCTCATCATCCCTGGCAAAAAGCTCCCTCACTTTTTGTGCAATGTCGTTTGCTGCCGCACGCCTTTGTTGAGCATATAAATGGTTTTTACCTGCCGTAACATATAATTCGTTGAGGTTTGCGCACGCCTTAACGGGAAACAGCACCAACTGGTAATATGCATCCTTATATCTGTCAGGAATAGAATTATAAATTTGTTCAGCTTCATCAGCCAGTCTGTTATAATCAGCAACAACGGTCTCCGCTTCCTTATAGTTTATAAGGCTGTAAGTGTCAGGTGCCAGCAGCTCGGGCTTCCTGCGCCCATTGTATTTTGTATATTTTGTTATTATGTCAGCAACAGCTGCCGCATACCTTTCACCAAACTGCTGTTCTGCCCATAACCTTGCGTATACCGGCAAACTTTGTGCAGGCATGCTGTCAGGATTCCATGCATAATCAAGGAAAAACTGTATAGGAAACTCCATCGGCTTAATATCTCCGACGTTTACTATCCATATCTGCCTTGTATCGTAACCGTAAGCCAGGTGCATCTGCTCCCATACCCTGGCTATCGGATTTGTGTTAAGCCACTTGTAGTTCCTGGGCCCCCCGACGTAATCAAAATGATAGTATATACCATAGCCTCCTTTACGTGGCGGATCTTCAAGTTTTGGCAGCTTCCTTATGTTACCCCAGTTATCGTCGCAGAGCAACAAAGTTATATCCTCAGGCACCCTCATCCCTTTATCGTAGTAGTCCTGCACTTCCTTATATAAAGCCCATTTCTGGGGAGTTGCCGATGCCGGTTTCCCGGTAACCTCTTCTATAATCTCCCTCTGGTCTTTGACAATTCTTTCCAGCAGGGCAATTGCAGTGCCTTCTGTCATGGGCTCATCACCGTCGCCCCTCATGCCGACAGTCACAATACTTTCATATGAATCCATCCTGCTTATGCCTTCCCTCCAGAACTCTCTCAACTTATCTTCATTGAGCTCATAGTTCCACCGTCCCGAGCCAAAACGCCTCCATTCATCATGAGCCCTCATTAGTGGTTCGTGATGCGACGTTCCTATAACAATTCCATATTCGTCAGCTATTTTCGGGTTCAGCGTATCATCAACATAAAATGCACTGCCCCACATTGCAGGCCACAGATAATTGCCCTTAAGCCGCAAAATAAGTTCAAACACATTCTCATAAAACCGGTGGTTAAATCCCCCGAACTTCTCATACGCCCACCCGGAAAGTGCCGGGGCTTCATCATTTATAAAAATGCCCCTGTATTTTACTGCAGGCTCTACCTGTGTATACCTGCCGGGCAATATAAAAAGGTCAGGTTTATGGTCTGCAGGCACATCAGCCCACCAGTACCAGGGAGAAACCCCTATTTTTGAAGATAAGTCATAAATACCATATATAGTCCCCCTTTTATCGCTGCCTGCTATGACAAGGGCCTGCTTAACATCTTGCATCGGCTTTTGCACGACCTGCAACACGAAAGTCTCCCACCTGCCCTCAATATCCCCGACATCAATCTTCCTGTCAGCCACCAGCTTATCAATCAGGGGGCTTTTGCCAAGGGTTCCTGCCAGCACAATCCTGTCTGATGAAGGCAGATCACCTGAATAAAGCTCCGGTTCAGTACCGGTTACGCGCCCTATATCGGTCTGCAGGTCCTTTAGTGCCCGTATTACCCCGGGATAATCTTCACTGCTTACAATTAAGGGTACGGGCTTGCCTGATAAAGAAAGGGCAAAACTGCCTTTGGATCTTTCTGTTGAGACATATGATTTGCCCCCTTTAACCGGAGCGGTTTGCGAGCTGGCTGCAACAAAAAAAGCACAAGATACCAGGGAGCATATTATATTCAGCTTCAAGCCGGAAGATACGGATTTTGAAACTTTTATTTGTTTGATGTTTTCAAAATCGTATCCGCTATAATAATTTTTTTTCCCCATTTAATATTTCTTTATTATCCCTTCCCGTAATTTTATAACAGATCATTTATATTGCTGGCTGTATCAGATTCCATTGTCATGTCCAGGTATTTTTTTGCTTCTTCAAACCTGCCAAGTGTTTCAAAAATTTCATATAGCTGGTAATATTCCGAAGGCAGACATATATTTCCCTGAGCCAGGTATTTATCTACCAGTTCATTGGCTTTTTTAAAATCTCCCGCCTTAATTGCCCTTTGAATATGGCTGATGTTAATATAATCATATATCATATTGAAAGTATAATGGGGCTTACAGTTAATAAATTCGGGATAATTAGCTACATGGTTTGGCTTTTTTGCATTTTCAATAAGAACAGGTATAGAAGCCCTGCCCTTTTCATCTATGTGCGTAAGAAACATATCTGTATAGGGACTAAATACTTTTGACACATAAACGAGCCACTTACCGTTTGGAGACCATGCATGCCAGGAATTTAACTGGTAAAAGTTACATTTAAGCTTTTTTGGCTTTCCTCCCTTTAAGGGCATAATATATAATTTACTGTCAGGCATCAGAAGCATGAAGTTCTCTGCCTGGCAGAATACCAGCCACTTGCCGTCGGGTGAAACAGCAGGGAAAAAATTGCTTTTACCGTTGTTTGAAGCACCTTTTATGGGTTGTGCCAGTCCGCCTCTGCCGTTGTTAAAGGGAATTATGTAAAGATCGTATTTAAACTCCTCCTCCCTGCTTATATACCTCCTGATCAGGTCGTCGTCCTTAACAACAAGTTCATCATCGTCTTCGTTTCTTGGCAAAGCCTTTGCCCGTGCAAAAATTATGTTTTTCCCATCGGGTGTCCAGAAAGAATTGGTATGAACAAACTCCCTGGAGTTTGCTCCCGGCAATTCCCGGAGCTCGCCCGTTAACCTGTCATATATTGCAAGCACGCCGTTAACCATAAAAAATAACTGGGTCTGGAAAAGCTCTTTATATTCGTATCCGAAATTTTTAATTACTGCCCTGTCTTTTATTGTTGTTGCAATATATCTTCCGTCAGGCGACAATTTGGAAAAGGACCCGAAGGTCTTCCTCTTCTGAAGCTTGGTAAAGGATAAGAAGTTAGTGGTATCAAAAATTATAGTGTCGTCTATCTCTTCAATAAAATATCCTCCTTTATCCCTGCGGGCCGCGTCAAAATCCAATCCTATAACAGTCCCGCTGGCACTGAATGAATGACAATTGCCACACACCATAAACTTCTTCATCACATAATGAGCAGGCTCTGCGCTGCCGACATTTACCAGCCTGTAGCTCATAGAATCAAGATGCTGCTCGGCAAAAACAAATGGCAAGGGCATTTCACGGTAAAGTATGGGAGCTCCAACCTCATCACTGCCTATCTGAAAATTTATCTTCGCAATATACCTGCTTGAATTAGTATTTGCCCTGCAGATCTTCAGGAATATTTTCTTATGATCAGACATATTTTTCAGGCTGTCCCACTTTTCACCCGGCAGCTTCCATTTTTTTTCGTAAACAGTCTCTTTAATCAGATATTGTTTATCCCTGGTATAGAGCAATACTTCCCATTTGCCGGTATTTTTATCCGCATCTCTCCATCTGATTGTGGGTGCCGGGAATTCGGGCGGGAACAACGCATTGTCAAAGGGATACAAGATATAGAATTCTTCATTCCTGAACTGATTACTGCCCTTTTTTATTACCAAAAAAGCAATACAGGTAATTAACAAGACTGCAAAAACAGATATCGTTATTACTACCCTTTTTTTCATATATTTCGCCCGTTCCTTTTTAATTACCATTGCCCAAAATTAGTTAAACTTTATAATAAATCAGTCTGATTGGCCATTTCTGTTCATATCATTTGCAGAAATCTTCCATTCATCATTTTTTATCTTTTTTGTCCTTATTAATGAACCTGCAATAGTATTCCTAGCTCTTTTTCAAAACTGTCAATGTCATTATTTTTGGCCTGTCCGTATATAATGCAATTAATTATTATAACCGGGATACAAAAAACCACAGATTTTAAATTCATATTCGGAATATTTAATTAAGCAACAAAATTGCTATACACTTTAATATCATTTTATTATATCTGTTTTTTACTACATGAAATCTGCAAAGTATCTCTCTAATTCATTTGTCAGTTCCTTCTTCTTATCATCTCCGCACCACGCAGAATTTATTGAGTTCACCATTAATTTCTTAATATCATTTAGTTCAAATCCGCATTTTTCAATTAATGAAAGATATTCATCTTCCATACTATTATTGAACATTCTGGGATCATCGGTATTAACAAACACATTTAATCCCTTATTAAAATAATCCTTAATAGGGTGGTCATCAATTTTACTTACCACTCCTGTTCTTACGTTTGATATTGGGCACATTTCAAGAGGTATCTGATTTTCCCTAAGATATTCAATAAGTTTTTCATCTTCAAAAGCCCTTGTCCCATGACCTATTCTGTCTACCTTAAGTTCGTTAATTGCTCCCCATATACTTTCTGCTCCCGAAGCTTCACCTGCATGGGCTGTTGTCCTGAAGCCATATGACCGGGCCTTTTCGTAAACAACTCTGTAAGGTCCGGGCGGGTATTTATGTTCCGAGCCCCCAATTCCAATTCCAATGACATTTGAGTCTTTCAATTCACCAAGTCCGTCAACAACAGACATACCTGAAACAGGACCTGTATCCCTGCACAGGTCTGCAATTAATAAAATATCTATTTCATCCGCGTAGTAATTAATTCCCTTCTTTATTGCTTCAGTTAATTTCTGCAGTTCAATATTCTTATGAAAGTGATCTGAAGGCGTATAAAACATCTCAACATACCTGATATTTTGTTCGCTTAAGTCTTTTGCCACCTCTTTGGCTATAAATGTAAAATCCTCGTATTCCCTTAAAAACTGGTTTTTCCACCTCCATGTATCGATAAAATGGGAAAAATCTTTATACCTGAATTTATCACGTAACTGTCCGGGCTCCTTAATACTCTTATTTTCACCATACTTAACCACCAATTCCCATAACGAATTCACAGGTATTGCACCCTCAAGATGGATATGCAGTTCAACTTTTGGCGTTTGCCTGATAAACTGAACTGTGTCAGTTTTTGCCATCACGTTACTACCGGATTTCATTTATGCTGACTTACTATTATTATTCAAGGTTAGAATAATATTTCATGTATTGTGTCCTGCTGAAAAGCTTTTGCTCTTCTTTGCTTTTTGAGGTCAAAAGCCCCCTTATTTCATTTATATTGCTATAGTTATGACTTTTCATCCAGCTTTTCAGGTCTTCGAGAAATGTTTTAAGGTAATCAATTCCATTTTTATATAAAGTCGAACATACCTGTATAGTTGTAGCTCCTGCCATAAACAATTTTACAGCATCCCTTGCAGTATGTATGCCAGTTGTTGCAGAAATATCACATGAAACATTATCAGCCAGAATTCCAATCCAGCGCAAAGGAATATTAACTTCGTCAGGTGAGCTAAAGTATGAACCGGAAGTTACTTCCTGTTTATCAATATCAATATCCGGACTATAATACCTGTTAAACAGCACCATTCCATGTACACCTGAAAAAGCAAGTTTCAATAACATTTGAGGCAGATTTGTGAAAAAATAGCTAACCTTTATTGCGATGGGAAGTTTCGTATTCCTCTTTACACTTTCGATAATCTTAAAATACAATTCTTCAATTTTTGTGCTGTTTAATTTGTCATAATCAGTTATAAAAATATTTAATTCCAGTGCATCGGCTCCGGCATTCTCAAGTTCCCCCGCAAATTCAGTCCATTTATTGCTGCTTATGCAATTTATGCTTGCTATTACCGGAACTGATACAGATTTTTTGGCATCATTTATAAGTTTAAGGTACTTATCAATACTTTGCTCCCTGGTAATGTACTTAATAAAATCCATAGCTTCGGGATGCTGTGATGCATCATAGCTTTCGAGGCTATTATGGGTTTCATACATTATCTGTTCTTCAAATAACGACTTCAAAACAACTGCCCCCGCTCCCAAATTTTCAAATTTCTTAATGTTATTGAGTGAAAGGGTCAGGCCAGAACTGCCAACTATAACCGGTGACCTTAACTCCAGTCCCAGATAATTAGTTTTTAAATCCATTATAATTTATTTTCTTTATATGTTACCTGTTATCAATTTAAAACTAAAAATAGTATTTAAAAATTACCTAATCAACAAAGTGTAATTTAAAAAATTATGATTTACAGCCCCTGAGAATATAGTCGATATTCCTCCATACGCAAATAATGGGTCATATCCCGAAATATAACTATCTAAATTTACTAACAATTTCATACTGTAAGCAGGATTTTATAATTAATTAATCATCTCATATTTAAATTGACATCCTGCATATTATGAAAAATTTTAACAGAAACTTAAAAATTTCCTGCAAAAGGTTTTTATACATATTATTCATAATCAGTTTATTAATTATTGATACTTCAGCCTGGGATGGGCATGACCTGGTAAAAGGCAACCTTATTCAATTCAATGATAACGGGGCCTGGTGCTGGCACCAGGATGAACTCGCTGTTATTGATGTGGAGGGAGGCAAGCTTATTGTCGGATCCGATGCAAACGGCATCAGTGTCGGGGGTTCGCCCCGCAATGGTGATACCCTTAAAAAAGATGATCATGTTATACTAAAAGTTTATAATATCCTTGGTAAAGAAGTTGCAGCAATTATTAATGAGAGAAAACCTGCCGGCACTTACAAAGAAAACTGGGATCCTCAAAAACTTTCTTCAGGCATTTATATCTGCAGGCTTGTTATAGGAAATTATTCACGAACAAATAGAATGATGTTTATAAAGTAAGATTAGAGCTAACTCACAGAAAATAAAAGAAGAAATTTAACAAAAATAATGAAAAAAAATGTACCTTTGTGGCTGATTTAGAAATTGGAGTTTTAATTTAACTTATTCCTTTTACCAGTTAGTTCAATTACTACCCCCCCTTTTAAATCGATTAGTAATAACTTAAAAAATCAATCTGTAGTAAAAACAAGGTAAAAATTCTCACCTCTTTTATAATCAGAAATTATAGAAGGTTCTGACAATTTGCTGACTTATAATCTTATAAAGTCTGAAAATGAGTAAGGTGTAATCACCTGAAATTAAATTTTAATTATAAATAAATAAATCAAAAAAAATGAACATTTATGTAGGCAATTTAAGTTATAAAGTGGATGAAAATGACTTAAAAAATATTTTTGAAGAATACGGAGCAGTTACTTCTGTTAAAATTATTAAAGATAAGCATAGCGGGAAAAGCAAAGGTTTTGCTTTTATTGAAATGGCTGACAATAGTGAAGCCAAAACAGCTATAAAGGAACTAAATGGTGGCGAACTGGACAACAGGAAAGTCATTATTAATGAAGCCAAACCGAAACGTCCGGATAATAATCGTTATTAATAAGAAAAGGAAAGGAAGTATTATGGCAACAGGAAAAGTAAAATGGTATAATGATGCCAAAGGATATGGATTTATAGAAACAAATGAAGGTCAGGATGTTTTTGTTCATCGTTCGGGTTTATCAGTTTCATATTTAGGACTTGAACCCGGCCAGAAAGTTGAATTTCAAACTAAAAGCGGAGAAAAGGGACTGGTAGCTTTTGATGTCAAGTTAATAAATTAGAATATTATCTCAGAAGCAGGAATATCATAAAACCTCAGTAATAGCTAACAAAAAATTATTAAATGAGGCAACTTAAAATAACAAAGCAGATCACCGACAGGCAAACTGACTCTATCAATAAGTATTTTCAGGACATAGGTAAATATAAATTAATTACTGCTGATGAAGAGGTTGAATTAACCAGAAGAATCAGGGAGGGAGATATTGCTGCATTAGAAAAACTTACCACAGCAAACCTGAGGTTTGTTGTCTCAGTTGCAAAACAGTACCAAAATCAGGGATTATCACTGGCTGATTTAATAAATGAAGGTAATCATGGCCTTGTTAAAGCAGCCTATAAATTTGATGAAACCCGGGGATTCAAATACATCTCATATGCCGTGTGGTGGATCAGGCAAGCTATAATACAGGCAATTGCTGAACAATCAAGAGTTGTCAGATTACCACTGAACAAAGTTGCCTCTATAAATAAAGTGGCTAAAACAGCCTCAAAATTAGAACAGGAGTACCGGAGAGAACCCACAGATGAGGAAATCGCCAATCATGCTGAGATATCCAAAGAAGAGGTGTATATCTCCAACCGGATTAAAAATCACCATATTTCATTTGATGCTCCATTGAGAGCCGATGATAACAATGATAAAAACCTGTATGATATTGTTATTACCAAGAATCTGCCCCCTCCTGATGCTAATTTAATATTTGATTCTTTGAAGAAAGAAATTAATATCGCATTGAAAGGCATTTCAAAAATTGAAGCGGAGATAATAAGAATGTTTTACGGGTTGAATGGTCTGGCCCCTTTGTCACTGGGAGAAATAGGACTTAATTACGGACTGTCGAGAGAACGTGTCCGTCAAATTAAAGAAAAAGGATTAATGAAACTTCGAAAGAATCCATATAATAAAACCCTGAAAAGTTTTTTAAATATTGAAACCTGAAAAAATAATAAAACTTATATGCAAATTAAATTTTGATTCTGGTTCATAAATAAAAAAATCATGAAAATCTTATTAATTTCTCCAGCAAGAGATAAACATGCTTATACTAATAAAGGTATAATGATTCCCCAGCTTGCTTTGTTTATCCTGGAAGGCCTTACTCCAAAAAAACATCAGGTCAGGATTATTGAAGAGGAGTATATGCCGGTTGATTTTGAAGAAGAGTGCGATGTTGTTGGCATTAGTTTTATGACTTCAAATGCCTATCGAGCTTACAATATCTCAAAAGAATTTAAAAAAAGGGGTAAAACCATTATTATGGGAGGCATACATCCTACTATCCTGCCCGATGAAGCAATTCAATATGCTGATGCTGTGGTTATAGGCGAGGCAGAAGGCGTATGGGAACAGGTATTAGAAGATATTGAGAATAATTGTCTAAAGAAAAAATATCACGTAACGGATCCTGATCTAACCAGATATATCCCAAAGAACTTTTCAGCCCTTAAATCCAAAAAGCTGTTTAATTTAGTCCCTATTCTGACAACCAGGGGATGCCCCTATAATTGCAGCTTTTGCTGTGTTTCAAAAATATTTGGGAAAAAGATAAAACATATGCCTGTTGAGAATGTT
>CAZOLY010000024.1:0-18262 GCA_964580815.1 uncultured Bacteroidales bacterium | reverse complement strand
ATATGGAAAAAGCGCTAAGAAAAATAAGAAAAATGGGCATCGTTATTCAGGCTTCGGTTATATTTGGCTTCGACAATGATACCCACCATGTTTTCAGGAATACTCTTAAATTTCTTATAAAAAATCATATATGTTCAGCATCGTTCAACATTTTAACACCTTATCCGGGAACAAGTATATATGATGAGTTTAAGAAAAATGGCCGTATAATAAATGACAGATGGGAATATTATGACCACCATACTGTTGTTTTCAGGCCTACAAATATGACACCCCTTGAACTGCAATTAGGGAAAATTAATGCCAAGGAGAAATTTTACAGCCTTCATTCAATAATTAAAAGATTCCGGGGAAATTTGTCTAACCCGTTCATCTACATTATGGCTAATCTTGGCTACATGAGACTTGCCAAAGCCGAAAAGAAAAGAATAGCATATATTGAATCCACTTTGGAAGGGAAAGAAATTAGTGATTCCGTTTTTCTTGAATCAATGAAAAAGGAAGTAGAGGAGGATAGCCTGGTTTAACAATAATCCAAAAAAGGTATAAATATAATCTGGCAGAAAATAATTCATGATATTTTATTATTTTTCATCATGTTTTAATAAATAAACACCTAATCATGAATAATTTTCTTTCCATACATGACATGGCACAACACGTTTTTGCCGGCATGAATGCCAGAGATTTTTCAGAGCTTGAAGAGATTTTGGATGAAGAGGTTGTTTTTGATTTTCCGGGAGTTGAACGTATCGAGGGCCACAGGAAAGTACTTATATTTCTTAAAACCCTGTTGAGAAAATACCCTAAACTAACATTTACAATTTCAGAAATAATCAAGGATGAACAAAGAGCATGCACCGTATGGTCAAATGAAGGAGAGCTCATAGATGGCAGTCCCTATAAAAACAGGGGTATAACACTCTTGCATTTCTCCGGTGGTAAAATTAAACTTATCAGTGATTACTTTAAAGACACCTCATTTGTGAAATAATCATGAATTGCAACGCATTATTTAGCTTATGAAGAAGATACTGGCATTAAACGGAAGTATGCGTAAAAATGGCAATACTACCATCCTGCTGCAGCATTTTCTGAAAGGTGCAAAAAAATATACTGCCAATGTCGAAGAAATAATAGCAAAAGATATCAACCTGGAATTTTGCAGGGGTTGCCTGAGATGTAACCTCACCGGCAGGTGTTCCATAAATGATGATGACTGGCAGGAGATAAGCGGTAAAATCCTTGGTGCCGACATTATTGTATTTGCCTCGCCGGTTTACTTCCACCATGTCACTGCTGCTCTAAAAAAACTCATTGACCGCTTCCGCTCTTTTGTCCATGTACAAATTAGCGAAACCGGACTTATTCATACCCCATGGGAAAAGTGGAACAAAGACTTTGTATTGATTATGTGCATGGGTTCTTCAGATGATGGAGATGCCCGTCCTGCCATAGAGCTCTTTAAATTCATAAAGTCTGTTCTTGGTCCTGGCAACAAACTGCACATCATAACAGCAACCAGACTTGCCGTTATAAACCAGGTATTAAAAACAGGGGAAGAACTTGCGACCCTTTATCCAAAAATAAATCTTCCTGCACACCTGGCACAGGAAGATTCCAGGAAAAATCAAAATATTTTAAAGCAATGTTTCGAACTGGGAAAAAACCTGGCTCATTAATATTGATCTTCTATTAAGTCCTGATTATTTACTGAACGTTTCCGGCAAAAAGAAGCTAAAGTAAAACCAGCCCACCCTGACATGCCACCCATCAAATATTATAAAAACATAAATTTAAGCTTCTTTCACGGTATGAAATAATCATTAAAATCCTCCACTGGCAAGTATCCCAATGATTACTATAATGTAAATAACCCAAATAACAATGCCAATTATCGTCAATACAAATTGAATAAAAAAGAACCGTCTTTGCCTTTCAATAGCATTGGAAAGATCATTAAAATCTCCCGAGGCAGCATATTTTTCAAAATTAACCGCTGCTTCACGCATGCGAACTCCCATAAATATTACAGGTATACCTATAATTGCAGTGATAATACCCAAACAGGATATTGCTCCTCCAATAATTGTTATAATTCCGACAAAACGCATATATGATACCAATTGTGTCACATTATGCTTGAAAAATTGGTCATTCTGAGCCCCTGTGGCAACATTTTTTGTTTCTCCATTTGTCATAATTTGGTCCTCCGATATTAGATTAATTTTTAGGGTTTTAATAAATGAAAAATAAGATAATCCAATAAAAATAAAAAATAAGCGCTAAAAAACAAATAGTAATCAAAACATATTAATTTTCTTTATAAATATTTTTTATTTGAAAATATATACTTACTTTTAAAAGTAAATTATACTTTTAAAAGCATCCTTAAAAATCTTTTTATTATTAACACTTATCTTGACAACCATCTAATTTCGTTATGAAAGAAATAATAATCCCCGAAGTATGGTTTGTTACAGGAAGCCAGCATCTGTACGGAGAAGAAACCCTGAAAAAAGTCGAGGCAAATTCAAAAGAAATTGTTTCGGGCCTGTCAGATTCTATTAAATCGCCTGTAAAGATCATATTTAAATCTGTTCTGACAACCCCTGAATCTATACGCAAGATATGCCTGGAAGCCAGCAGCTCTGAAAATTGCATAGGTCTTATAACATGGATGCATACCTTTTCTCCTGCAAAAATGTGGATCACGGGCTTAAAAAATCTTACAAAGCCTTTTGTACATCTGCACACGCAGTTTAACAGGGACATACCATGGAAAGACATTGATATGGATTTCATGAACCTTAATCAGTCGGCTCATGGCGGAAGGGAATTCGGATTTATTAATGCCGCGATGGGTATTGACCGGAAAGTTGTTGTAGGCCACTGGAAAGATGCAGAAGTTATAAATGAGCTTGAAATATGGTGCCGGGCAGCAATAGGAAAGCACGAATTGTCGATCCTGAAGGTCGCGCGTTTTGGTGATAACATGCGAAATGTGGCAGTAACCGAAGGTAATAAAGTTTCTGCGGAAATCCGGTTTGGTTTATCAGTCTATGGATTTGGAGTAGGGGATCTGGCCGAATCAGTAAATGCCGTACCTGAAAGCACTGTTGAATCTTTGCTGGATGAATATAAGGAGCAGTATTTCATTGCACCGTCAATACTTAAAGACCCCGGATATATCAATTCAATAAAGGAGGCTGCAAGGATAGAATCAGGTCTTGGATCCTTTCTGGAAGAGGGCGGCTATAATGCATTTACTACAACATTTGAAGATCTGCACGGACTCAGGCAACTGCCCGGACTGGCGGTTCAGAGGCTTATGCAGCAGGGATACGGATTTGGAGCCGAAGGTGACTGGAAAACCGCCGCTCTTGTGAGGGCAATGAAGTTAATGGCAACCGGACTGGAAGGTGGGACTTCGTTCATGGAAGATTATACCTATCATCTCGACCCAAAAGAAATGCAGGTGCTGGGTGCACATATGCTTGAAGTATGTCCTTCCGTTGCGACCGGAAAACCTTCGCTGGAGGTACATCCGCTGTCTATAGGCGGCAAAGCCGACCCGGCACGCCTTGTATTTAAAGCGGCAACCGGCCATGCCCTGAATGTAGCACTCATGGATATGGGGAACCGTTACAGGCTGCTGCTTAATAAGGTAAATGTAGTTACTACTCCCGATTTGCCTAAACTTCCGGTGGCCAGGATACTGTGGGTACCCGAGCCACATTTGAAAGTTGCTGCCGCCGCATGGATATTGGCAGGCGGAGCACATCACACAGCATTTACCCAGTCTCTTTCTATTGATCATATAGTAGATCTGGCAGAAATGACAGGTATTGAATGCCTGGTTATCGACGAAAATACAAACCTCAGTGATTTTAAAAAGGAAATTAAGTTAAATGAGGTGTATTATTATATTTCAAAAGGTATACGATAAATAAATATTTGTAATCGTGCTTAAGGAATTAAAAAATAAAGTATTACAGGCGAATCTGAACCTTGTAAAATACGGGCTGGTCACTTTCACATGGGGAAATGTCAGCGGCATTGACCGTGAAAAGGGACTTATAGTTATTAAGCCCAGTGGTGTCTCATGCGATGATATGAGAACAGATGACATGGTGGTTATCAACCTTGAAGGAGAAATTGTCGAGGGCGGGTTAAAACCTTCATCAGATACTCCTACACACCTTGTTTTATACAAAAGTTTTGACAAAACAGGTGCGGTTGTCCATACTCATGGCCAGTGGGCGACAAGCTGGGCACAGGCAGGAAGACCCATCCCCGCATACGGAACCACACATGCCGATTATTTCTATGGAGAAATTCCATGCACACGCAAACTAACAAGAAAAGAAATAGAAACAGATTATGAAAAAAATACAGGCAAGGTAATTGCCGAAAGATTTAAAGAACTGGATTATATTGCCCTGCCCGGAGTTCTGGTAAACGGCCATGGCCCTTTCGCATGGGGCACCGATCCTGATGACGCCGTCCATAATGCCGTAATTCTGGAAGATATAGCAAAAATGGCATTTAATACTGAAGTGCTTGGAAACATTAAACCCGTTGATAAATATCTTCTTGATAAGCATTATTTGCGTAAACACGGAAAAGATGCCTATTACGGGCAGAATAAAAAACATAAATAAAATATGCCATCATGAAACCTTATAAGAAACCATTCTTTGTTCTGTTCCTGGTCAGTATGGCCTTATCGGCCTTTACACAGGAAAACAGTATAGTTATTAACTCCGGAGAAGGAAAAGACACAATAAGCAGGTATATATACGGGCATTTTGCCGAACATCTGGGCAGATGTATTTATGACGGATTATGGGTAGGTGAAAACTCACCGATACCCAATACCCGTGGTATAAGAAATGATGTTGTCGAGGCTCTGAAAGAAATTGAAATACCTGTTCTGAGATGGCCCGGCGGTTGCTTTGCAGACACGTATCACTGGAAAGATGGTACAGGCCCAAAAGAAAAAAGGCCTCCTATGATTAATATTTTTTGGGGCAATGTTACGGAGGACAATAGCTTTGGCACACATGAATTTCTTGATTTATGTGAGATGCTTGGTGCAGAGCCCTATATCGCCATAAATGTGGGGAGCGGGACGGTCCGGGAAGCTGCCCAGTGGGTGGAATATGTAACATCTGGCAATGACAGTCCCATGACAAGGTTAAGAAAACAAAACGGCAGGGAAGAGCCCTGGCAGGTAAAATTCTGGGGTATTGGCAATGAAAACTGGGGGTGCGGCGGAAATATGGATGCCTCTTATTATACATCCCTGTTTAAAAGATACTCCACTTATTGCTGGATTAATTGCAAAATAGCCAGTGGAGGGACAAATGACGATCTGGAATGGACGGAAACGGTCATGAAAAATACTAAGGATCATCATGACCTTATCCAGGGATATTCCTACCACCATTATACCGTCTGCCATAACTGGGACGTAAAAGGATCTGCCACCGACTTTAACAGGGACGAGTGGTTCCTTAGCGTGAAAAAAAATATGATGATGGAGGATAACTTAAAAGAACATATAGCTATCATGGATATGTATGATCCTCAAAGAAAAATAGGATTAATGGCCGATGAGTGGGGAAACTGGCATGATCCCGAACCGGGAACAAACCCTGCATTTCTTAACCAGCAAAATACCCTGCGCGATGCAATATCGGCATCACTGTACCTTAATATCTTTAACAATAACTGCAGCAGGGTGAAAATGGCAAATGTCGCACAGACGGTCAATGTCCTGCAGGCTATGGTCCTTACCAGTAAAGACAAGATTGTAAAAACCCCTTCATTTTATGTTTTTAAAATGTACAAGGTACATAAGGATGCTTTGTTGTTGCCTCTCGATATAAAATGCGAAAAATATGAAAACAACAATGATAGCATTCCTGCACTTTCTGCCTCAGCATCTGAAAATAAAAACGGAGAGATTAATATTACAATCACAAATGTGAATCCTGATAAAAATATTAAGATGTCCCTTGGCTTAAAAAATGGCGGTAAGATTAGTGTCATCTCTGCAAGGGTTGTTACTGCTGAAGAAATGAATGCATATAATGACTTTGATAAAGAGGAGACTGTCAATATACAGGAGTTTTCAGGCTTTAAACAGACGGGAAACAATATTGAGATAGATTTGCCCTCAAAGTCCGTTGTACTGATTACCCTTAAACCCATATAGATACTGATATAGCTAATTATGAGTTCAGCAAAATATACAATTGGAGTGGATTACGGAACCGACTCAATAAGGTCGATCCTTGTAGATGCTGCCAATGGCAAAGAAATAGCCAATTCGGTTTTTTATTATCCCCGCTGGGGAAAAGGCAAATACTGTGTCCCTGCCGCTAACCAGTTCAGGCAGCACCCGCTTGATTATATTGAAGGCCTGGAATATACCCTAAGGCAGCTGACTGAAAAGTGCGGTCCGTCTACAGCAAAGAAAATAGCTGCCATATCTGTGGACACTACAGGCTCAACGCCCGTGGCAGTTGATGAAAAGGGCGTGCCCTTATCATTGACCAGAGGATTTGAAGAAAATCCGGATGCTATGTTCGTGCTGTGGAAAGACCACACTGCAGTAAAAGAAGCAGAAGAAATAAACATTAAAGCAAAGAACTGGGGCGGCACTGATTACACTATGTATGAAGGCGGCGTCTACTCATCAGAGTGGTTCTGGTCAAAGATACTTCATGTGCTGCGCCAAGATAAGGCAGTGCGTGAGTCCGCATATTCATGGGTCGAGCATTGTGACTGGATACCTGCATTGTTAACAGGTGTTGGTTCGGTCAACGAAATAAAAAGAAGCAGATGCGCAGCCGGACATAAAGCTATGTGGCACGAAAAATGGGGCGGACTGCCGTCCGGAGACTTTCTTACAGCTGTTGATCCCCTTTTATCGGGACTCAGGGAAAGGTTATATAAAGATACCTATACTATAGACAGGCAGGCAGGAAAAATTACCGCGGAATGGGCAGAAAAACTGGGGCTCCCTGAAGATGTGACAGTCGGCATTGGCGCTTTTGATGCCCACCTGGGGGCAGTAGGCGCTGAAATAAAACCCCACTATCTTTGCAAAATAGTAGGTACTTCAACCTGCGACATCTTAACTGCGCCCGGGGAAGAGGTTGGTGACAGCCTTATCCGTGGTATATGCGGACAGGTGGACGGTTCCGTTCTGCCCGGTTTTATTGGCCTCGAGGCGGGACAATCGGCCTTCGGTGACGTGTATGCCTGGTTCAGGGAACTGTTATTATGGCCTGTAGAAAACATTTTGCAAAAAAACGGTAAACTTGACGATAATCTTAAAAACGAACTTATTAAGGACATCACAGATAAGCTTATACCCGAATTGTCGGAAAAAGCTGAAAAAATACCTGTTAACGAATCTGGCGTGCTTGCACTTGACTGGTTTAACGGACGCAGAACTCCCGATGCAAATCAGGCACTCAAAGGAGCTATTGCCGGCTTATCCCTGGGTTCGGATGCTCCCCGGGTATTCAGGGCGCTTGTTGAAGCTACCGCTTACGGGGCCAAAGCCATTGTTGAAAGGTTCATCGAACAGGGTGTAAGAATAGATGGTATTATAGCACTTGGAGGTGTCGCAAAAAAGTCAGGTTTCGTTATGCAGGTACTGGCTGATATTTTAAATAAGCCAATAATGGTCGCTGCTTCGGAGCAGGCATGTGCCCTTGGTTCAGCCATGGCAGCCGCTGTAGCCGGAGGTATTTACAGCACATTCGACAAGGCAAAAGAAAAAATGGGAAGCGGTTTTGAAAAAGAGTACCGCCCTGATCCCGCAAATACACTAAAATATGAGATGATTTATGTCAAATATAGAAAGCTTGGTAAATTTATTGAAACCGCACTTTGAGAACGAACGCAGCGAATAGTTGCAGACGTTCTCAAATTTTTAAAAAAATGTTTTTAATTAGTTAAAATTTTTAAACGAATGAAAATAATAATGTTATTCTTAAGCGTTGTTGCTCTGGTAGCATGCAAAACCAAAGTAAGTAATAAAAATTCCATTGATACCGATTTAATTAAAAAGGAAGCTTTTGAAAAAGAAGTGGATGGTAAGAAAGTCAGCTTGTTCCTGCTGGAAAATGATAATGGGATAAAAGTATATATAACAAATTACGGAGCACGTATAGTGGCCTTGTACACTCCCGACAGGTACGGGCAATTTGCTGATATAGTCCTCGGTTTCAATAATATTGACGATTACATCAATGACAAAATGTACCTGGGATGTATTGTAGGGCGTTATGCTAACAGGATAAATAAAGGTAAATTCAGTCTCGAAGGTAAAGAATACAACCTGTATTTAAACGATGGCAATAATACTCTCCATGGAGGGAAAAAGGGATTTGATAAAAAGGTCTGGGATGCACATCAGAAAGGCAACTCCCTTATCCTGACATATCTTTCTCCTGACGGCGAAGAAGGGTATCCCGGCAATCTGTCAGTTAAACTGACATATACTTTAACAGATAATAATGAGCTTAGGATGGAATATGAAGCAGAGACTGATAAGACAACAATAATAAATTTATCACACCACAGCTATTTTAATTTAAAAGGTGAAGGTGACACTACTATCCTTGATCACCAGCTCCTGGCCATTGCTGACTATTTTACACCCGTAAACAGTGAGCTTATACCTACAGGTGAAATAACCCCGGTCCCGGGTACTCCTTTTGATTTTAACCCGCGCAAGCAAATTGGACAGGATATTGGTATGGCCGATGAACAGATGACTTATGGCGGCGGCTATGACCACAACTGTATAATTAATAAAAAAACTCCCGATACTCTTGCGTTGGCGGTTGTGCTGCAGGAAGAAACCTCGGGCAGAGTTATGGAAATTCATACTACAGAACCGGGTTTCCAGTTTTATAGCGGAAATTTTATGGACGGTTCGGTCAAGGGAAAGTCAGGAAAACCATATTATAAAAGATCTGCTCTGGCAATTGAACCCCAGCATTTCCCGGATTCGCCCAATCACCCGGAATTTCCCTCAACAGTTCTAAAACCGGGAGAGAAATACAGGCAGCTGTCAGTTCTGAAATTTTATAGCAATTAATTAAAATTAAGGAGATTGTCACGATTACTGTGATAAAAATTGTGAGATTCATATCTCGTATGACCTGATTTTACTTAATAATAAATATAATTTGCCTGATGCCGGTATCAATATATAAGCATCCTAAACACCATGTGGCTGTCGACTGCATAATTTTCGGATATGAAGATGACGAACTTAAGCTATTGCTTTCACACAGAAGGTTTCAGCCTGCACAGGGTGAATGGTCCCTTATGGGAGGGTGGGTGCAGAAAGATGAGACGGCAGAGAAAGCAGCTGAGCGTGTACTGCTTCAAATAACAGGCCTTAAGGATATCTATCTTGAACAAGTACATGTGTTTTCCGACCCTGAGAGGGACCCAGGGGGAAGAGTCATAAGTGTTGCCTATTATGCAATGATTCGTATTGACAAACATGATAAGGACCTCGTTAAAGAGCACGGGGCAGTATGGTGGACATTTTCAAAAAAACCCGGTTTAATTTTCGACCATGATATGATGGTTGAACATGCCCATGAAAAACTTAAGCAAAAAGCAAGCTATACGCTTATAGGCGAAAATTTATTGCCTGAGAGATTCACAATATTGCAGCTTCGTACGTTATACGAAGCGATTTTTCAGCGTAAGTTCGATCCCGGAAACTTCAGAAAAAAAATACTTTCATTAAAGGTGCTTGAAAAACTGGAAGATAAAAATACTACAGACTCAAAAAAAGGTGCTTTCTACTACCGTTTTAAAATGCATTCACAGGAATTTATCCACGAGAGAATTGTAAAACAATAGTTAAACGAAAAATAATTTTCTTATTCGACAACCAGCTTTTCGGTGAATACATCACCACTGACATCCATTACCAGGATGTAAAAGCCGCCAGGTAATGATGAAATATTTATTTTATTATTGCTCTCCATCTCTGCTTTGACGGTCTTCCCAAATATATCATGAAGCCTGAAACTGATGTTTTGCCCTTTTAAATCCTCTGCATCTATGTATACAATAGAATTCACCATGCCGACTACCAGCGGGTCTTTTATGGTATAAAAAAATCCACCGTTATGCCACTGCCTGTTAGGAGGCAAATCAGAATCAACCTGTGTCGAATATAAAGGATGAACAGTGTTATTTATCCTGATGATCCACTTTGGCAGGCATCCCTTGGTTTTTAGGTAATACCAGTTCTTCAAGGTCAAAGGTATTGTCGGCATCAAATTGATCCAGTATAAATAAAACTGGCAGTTCATCTTTTTTCAGCCTTACAAGTTCCGTATTATATATAATCCCAAGGCTTAAAAATTTATATTTACCGATCGTTTCAGTAATAAAATCAGGGTCAAACTTAATTTCAAATAATCCTTCTTCATTGGTATATCCAAACGGACTGCCAGTTGTAGCTGACTCGTCCTGTGCATTAGCTGTTAACATCACATCACATTTATTTTTGGTTGAGCAATGTGCCAGTATCACCCTCTCACCGGTAACCGGATTTCCATCTTCCCGGAATACCCTTCCTTTAACAACATATTCCCTGCCCGAAGTTTCACTTTGCGCTTTTATGCCCTGGTTTAATGCAAAAAACAAAATACAAAGGATCATGAAACTGCAGGGCATGATAAATCTCCGTTTCCCTGTTTTCATAACTAAGATTCTTTTTTCTTTCCTTCTAATAATTTCATAAAATTCCCGGTCAGAAAGCATCTATGCACTGACCAGATCCTTTTTATAAATACGATATTTCTTGTATACCTTGCCGTTCATACGTTCCATCTCTGCCCTCATCTTGGTGTTGTTTTCCAGCTCGAGGTGGCTGTCAATATATTTAAGTCCGGCCTTATGTGCTTCTTCAATCATCCTGACACCCATTACGGCATCAATACCAATATTCTGGCAGTCATCACGTATACCACCCAGCAAAAGGTTCAGCTGTTTTGTCCTCTTCTGGTAGTATAATATTTTAAATAGTCCGAACGGGAAAATATGGCCTTTGCAACTTTTGATACCCTTGCTTATGTCAGGCATCCCGACAATAAAAGCTATTACCTCATTATAATTATTTGTTACCACTTTAATAAATCTCGGATCCAATATAGAGAGGTAACGTTTGGCATAATCATCCATTTCTTTCTCATCCATGGGAATAAAGGCGTATATATCCATGAATGTCTGGTTTACCAGTCCCAATACAGGTCTGATAAATGGTTTTAGCTCTCTGCGGGACGTAAAATCATGTATGCATATATTGTTATTTTTTATTACCCTTTTATATATCTCTTTATAGAAATCAGGTATTTCGTCAGGAGTGTACAGTTTATAAACAACCAGGTCGACGTGCTTTACATAACCCTTATTTTCGATGAGAGTTACCTGGTAGGGAAAATTACAGTTAGTGGCTATAACCATCGGCTGATCAAATCCTTCAATAAGCATGCCCTGGGGGTCCTTGTCCGAAAATCCAAGCGGGCCCACCATTCTAGTCATATTTTTTGAGAGAGCCCACTTTTCCACTGCCCGCAAAAGGACCTGAGCTATGTCGGGCTCGTTATAGGTCTCCATAAAACAAAACCTGCCGTCTCTTTCATTATGTGCTTCATTATATTTATGATTAATAATACCCATGATGCGTCCTGCGGGTTTCCTGCCTCTCATTGCCAGCAGAAGTATGGTATCACAATAACTGAAAGAGCGGTTCTTACAGGGATTGAAAAAATTCCGGTCATCAATATATATCGGGGGTACCCAGTTTTTATGGGTTTTATGAATTTTGGCAGGTAGATAAATGAAGGTTTTCAAATGCCGCCTGCTCTTTACTTCAATTATTTCAATATCCATTTTTTGAACTTGCAGGTTCTAAAATAGAAAAATTTTATAAATCCAGTGTCATCTGCTGCCCGTTAAATCCTTTTTCTTCATTATTATTTACAATTTCCTCCTCTTCCTTTATCTTTTCTTCTTCCTTTTCAGCTATGGTCATTATGGGTTCCAGCTCCTTAACAACAGCAACCTCATAATTCGATAGTCTCTTCCCCTTAGCTTTATAACTCTTGACACCGATAAATTTTGCTACCTCTATTATCTCATTATTCCTGTGGCTCTGGTCACCTCCGAACTTCAACTCAAACCTCGGATATTCTACCTCAGTGATCCGTATCAGCTTCGACTCGGGATTCTCACCTATAAAGCTTACAGGCTTTTCACCAGGTTCTATAGTAAACCTTTTTACATAGTAATAATTATGTGTGGCATCAAAATATACTGCCGAAAATATCTTGTCGGGATTATATTTCTCAATAATAAGCAGGTCATCCTCAAAATGGTTGGATAAGTCAAAGGATGACAATCTGAATTTACCCGACCTTGTAATAACCATCAGTTTATCATCTCCCTTAAATTCTCCCAGCAGGCTGCCTCTTCCGTCGGCGTTCAGGCGGTTCACATCCGCATCAAACCAGACCTTCCTTCCTCCAAGTGTTGAAAGGCCCTTTTCTTTAAGGACAATTTTGCTTACTGCATACCTGGTGAGTATATTGCCCATGGAATTTCTTCCTTTAATTGTAAGCTCCCCAAAATCATACTCGAGCAACAGGTTCCTTACCCTGGGCCTGGGCTTTAAATGTATTCTAACAGTTTCCGCCTCACCATTGGGATTGGCACTAAGGTACAATATTTTAGAACCTTCTGTTCCCCTGGTAAGATCGTACTCGTTGTCTCTTATTAATCCTGTTATGGCACAGCGTTTCATCATTACTTTGCCATTTTTACCATCCCTGTATATTATATTATAAATTGTCCTTGTATCACTCTTTTTAAATACCCCGGCATATAAAATATCCTTTCCTACAAATGTCTTCTCAGAAACCTTTGTTATCAGGTATTTGCCATCCGTGCGAATTACGAGGATATCATCAATATCGGAACAATCAGATACAAACTCATCTTTTCTGAGCGACGTTCCTATAAACCCTTCCTGCCTGTTTGCATAAAGTTTCTGGTTTGCCACAACAACTTTGGTAGCTATAATGGTATCGAAATTTTTAATTTCTGTTTTTCTCTCTTTACCAAGTCCGTGTTTTTTCTTTATCTGCCTGTAGTAGTTTATTGTAAATGGTATTATATTATCAAGATGATTCTTCACCTCTTCGATGTCGGATTCAATCTGCCTGATATAATCATCTGCCTTAACAGAACTGTATTTCGATATCCTCCTGATAGGTATGTTTGACAACCTTATCAAATCATCCCTTGTAACTTCTTTTAAAAGCTTCTTCTTAAAAGGTTCGAGTCCCTTATCAATAGTTTCCAGTATTTCCTCTTCGGTTTTACATGATTTAATATCCTCATAAAGTTCATTCTCAATGAATATTTTTTCAAGGCTCGAGATATGCCACGAGTCATTAAGCTCTTCAAGCCTTATATTTAATTCACTTTTAAGCAGCCCGACTGTTCTCTGCGTGGAAATTTTCAATATTTCCGAAACACCTATAAACACGGGTTTATCATCTTTGATAATACAGGAATTTGGTGATACAGGTACTTCACAGTCGGTGAAAGCATAGAGAGCATCAATAGTCTTATCGGGAGATATGCCCGGGGCGAGGCTTATTGATATTTCAACATTTTCGGCAGTGTTATCATCGATCTTTTTAACCTTTATTTTTCCTTTCTCATTAGCCTTGATTATCGATTCTATTAATGTTGAAGTAGTCCTGCCATAGGGTATTTCAGTTATCAGCAATGCTTTTTTATCGGTTTTCTTAATCCTGGCCCTTATTTTTACCTGCCCTCCCCTTAATCCGTCATTATATCTTGAAACATCTACAAGTCCGCCTGTTGGAAAGTCAGGATACAGCTCAAACTTTTTCCCCTGAAGGTGCGCAATGCAAGCCTCAATAAGTTCATTAAAATTATGCGGCAATATTTTTGATGCCAGTCCGACAGCTATCCCTTCCACGCCCTGGGTCAGGAGCAACGGAAATTTTACAGGCAGCGTAATGGGTTCCTTATTTCTTCCGTCGTATGAAGCTTTCCACTTCGTTGTTTTCGGGTTAAACACAACATCAAGGGCAAATTTTGACAGCCGGGCCTCAATATAACGTGCGGCTGCCGCCCCATCACCTGTAAGAACATTGCCCCAGTTCCCCTGTGTATCTATTAACAATTCTTTCTGTCCGAGCTGCACCAGGGCTTCACCTATGGATGCGTCTCCGTGGGGATGGAACTGCATTGTATGCCCTATAATGTTGGCAACTTTATTGTATCTGCCATCATCGAGTCTTTTCATTGAATGGAGTATCCTGCGCTGAACGGGTTTGAGTCCGTCATCAATATGAGGAACTGCACGTTCAAGAATCACATAGGAAGCATAGTCAAGAAACCAGTTCTCGTATAGTCCTGACAAACGTATAACATTTGTATAACCGGCAATATGATCTCCTGAGCTGTCCTTAAGCTCTAATATCTCATCTTCCAGATTTCTCTGTTCCTTATTATTTTCGTGATTCTCCTCGTTCATAATAAAGTTTATCCTTTGAAGCTGTCAATCTAAAATAATCATAATTCAACAAGATCTTCCTCGATGCGCAGATTTTCAATAATAAATTCCTGGCGTTCCGGTGTGTTTTTACCCATAAAAAAAGGCAGGATCTCGGAAACTGTATCGTCCTTCTTTAATCTAACGGGTTCCAGCCTTATATCCTTGCCTATGAAGTGCTTGAACTCATCAGGAGATATCTCTCCCAGACCTTTAAATCTCGTAATTTCAGGATTTGCTCCCAGCTTTTCCACTGCCACGTCTTTTTCTTTCTGTGAATAGCAATAAATAGTTTCCTTTTTGTTTCTGACCCTGAACAGGGGAGTCTGAAGAATATACAGATGACCTTTCCTGACAAGGTCGGGAAAAAACTGTATAAAAAAGGTTATTAATAGAAGCCGTATATGCATACCGTCAACATCGGCATCTGTAGCTATTACAACATTATGATACCTGAGGTTCTCAAGGTCATCTTCAATATCAAGGGCTGCTTGCAAAAGGTTAAATTCTTCATTTTCATATACAATTTTTTTTGTAAGCCCGTAGGTATTCAAAGGCTTCCCTTTAAGGCTGAACACAGCTTGAGTGTTTACGTCCCGTGACTTTGTGATAGAGCCGCTTGCCGAGTCGCCCTCGGTAATAAATATTGTTGTCTCAAGCCGCCTCTCATCGTTGGAGTTATAATGTATCTTGCAGTCCCTCAGCTTTCTGTTATGGACATTTGCCTTCCTGGCCCTTTCGCGGGCAATCTTTTTAATGCTGGATATAGCCTTACGCTCTTTCTCGGACTCAACGATTTTTTTCAGGAGCATGTCGGTAGTCTCAGGATTCTTATGGAGATAATTATCAAGCTTTGTCCTGACGAAATCTCCTATGAAGTTGCGTATAGAAGGGCCATTCGGACCTATATCCCTGGAGCCCAGCTTGGTTTTGGTCTGTGACTCAAAAACCGGCTCCTCGACCTTTATGCTTAAGGCTGCAATAATTGATGCCCTTATATCTGAAGGGTCAAAATCTTTCTTGTAAAAATCACGTATTGTCTTTACAAGCGCTTCTCTGAAGGCGTAAAGATGCGTCCCCCCCTGAATGGTGTTCTGCCCGTTTACGAAAGTAAAATATGTTTCCCCGTAATGGTTGCCATGGGTTATAGCGATTTCAATATCGCTATCCTTAAGATGAATCAGGGGATACAAAATCTCGGAGTCTATGTTTTCATTCACAAGATCAAGCAGTCCGTTTTTGGAATAGAAAGGTACCCCGTTAAGCTTGATAGTTAGTCCGCTATTCAGGTACACGTAATTCCTGATCATTGATTCGACATAGTCGTCAATAAACCTGAACTTGCCAAATATCTTAATATCGGGCACAAATGAAATAAGGGTTCCATTCTTTGATTCCGTTGAATGCTCCTTGCTGTCGCTGGCAAGGTTACCTTCTTCAAAACCTACAGCTTTGACAACACCCTCACGAAATGACTTAATGATAAATTTTGAGGAAAGTGCATTTACTGCTTTTATGCCCACACCATTTAACCCGACAGATTTCTTAAATACTTTTGAATCATATTTTGCCCCTGTATTCATTTTTGAGGCTACATCCTTTACTTTGCCAAGAGGTATGCCACGGCCGTAGTCTCTTATTTTTACAATATTCTCGTTTATGACAATATCTATTACCTTTCCGAAACCCATCATATATTCATCAACGGAGTTATCGAGAACTTCCTTGATAAGTACATATATACCATCATCCTGTGAAGAGCCGTCTCCCAGCTTACCGATATACATTCCCGGGCGCTTGCGTATATGTTCTCTCCAGTCAAGAGTGCGAATGGTCTCTTCCGAATATGCTGCTGCATTCATAATCAAACTCATTTGCCGCAAATATATAGAAAAGTTGAAATGTCAGGGAATTTCTTTATTAACAATGGAACGAATGCTTGTAGTGTTAATAAATTTATTTAATATTTGAAAATCATTCGTTTATAAAAGATAATCTGTTTAATAGGTAAACAGGAATTGTTGAAAAATTATAATAAAAAAGCAGGATAGATAAGTCCCCTGCTTATTTGTTATCAAATTTATACTTATTCAGTCCAAAATTATTTCGATAAAATATTTGCGTAAGTTAAACATGCGCCAAGAAGAGCTATGTCTTTTAAAAGAGGGGACAGAATCAGCTCTTAATCCATTGGGCCACTTCATCAACAGCCGGATTGGCAAGTCCCAGCTTATTTTTCTTATTATATCCGCAAAGTTCCTGGTGCAACTTACCGGGTTTTTCAACATTTTTAATTTTCTCAACCGTATTGTAGCCCAGTTCCACCAGCACATGATACCATTCCTCGGCAATACCTATTTTAAGATATTTCTCTTTGGCATCTGCTTTTATAGTTCTTTCAGGTCTCATCTGCGGAAAGAACAATACATCCTGTATGCCTGGCTGGTTGGTAATAAGCATGGCCAGGCGGTCGATGCCCAGTCCCATACCTGAAGTGGGGGGCATCCCGTATTCCAGTGCCCTGAGGAAGTCTGCATCAATATACATAGCTTCATCATCCCCCTTTTCAGAAAGCTTAAGCTGCTCCTGAAAACGTTCTCTCTGATCTATCGGATCATTTAATTCTGAATAGGCATTGCACAATTCCTTGCCATTGACTATAAGTTCAAACCTTTCAGCAAGTCCGGGATCATTGCGGTGCTTCTTGCAGAGCGGAGACATCTCAACAGGGTAGTCCATAATAAATGTGGGCTGAACAAGATGGGGCTCACATTTTTCATCAAAGATCCGGCCTACCATTTTCCCTTTACCCATAGACTGGTCTGTTTCAATACCCAGGTCATCACATACCCTACGCAGCTCCTGCTCTTCCATCCCCGATATGTCAACACCGGCATATTCCTTAATTGTTGCCAGCATTGACTTGCGGACAAAAGGCCGTTTAAGGTCAATAACTATATCACCATATTTTAATTTTGTCTCTCCGTTAATAGCAAGGGCCACTTTCTCAATCATCTCTTCAGTGAAATCCATCATCCACAAATAGTCTTTATATGCAACATAAATTTCCATTACCGTAAATTCAGGATTATGCATCCTATCCATACCTTCATTCCTGAAATCTTTTGAAAATTCATAAACACCATTATATCCCCCTACTATCAGTCTCTTGAGATAAAGTTCATTAGCAATCCTTAAATACAAAGGTATATCCAGTGCATTATGATGAGTTATAAAAGGTTTGGCCGCAGCTCCCCCGGGAATAGCTTGTAATATCGGGGTTTCAACTTCAAGGTACCCTCTTGAATTAAACAATTCCCGAAGCGTGTCAATTATCCTTGTACGCTTTATAAAAATCTGTCTTACGCGGGGATTTATTACCAGATCAACATAACGCTGACGATACCTGAACTCAGGATCCTTAACCTCATCATAAACCTTGCCCTCCTTCTCCTTTACAATTGGTAAGGGTCTCAGAGATTTACTTAAAACAGTAAGCTCCCTGACATGAATAGTTATCTCTCCCATCTGTGTTATAAAAACAAAACCTCTTACCCCTATAAAATCTCCGATATCCAGCAATTTCTTAAAAACCGTATTATAAAGTGTTTT
>CAZOLY010000023.1:19216-28649 GCA_964580815.1 uncultured Bacteroidales bacterium | reverse complement strand
GATCCTGACAAATGTAACGAATGTGAAGGATTCCATGATGTGCCCCAGTGTAAGGATGTTTGTCCTGTTGATGCTGTAGAGCATGCGGATTAAAGTGCATATCTTAAGAATTAGAAGTCTGCCGTGAGGTGGACTTTTTTTTTATTTTGAAGCTGTAAGCCAGTGATCAGCATTTAACATCCAGTCTTCAATTTGCATTTCTTCTTCCTTTACAGGTTCATCCTTTATTATACTCTTTTTACACGGATTTATACTAAATTCATTAAGCATCCAGCTTTCTATATTCATTTCTTCATCAATAGCTTCTTCATAAGTATTCTGGTTACTGGTGCCGGTACTCATATTAAGTACACAATCTGACTTTCTTGTCAGGTTTTCCAGTACCTCTGGTAAAGACTTTTTAAAATTGCTGGTATTTGAGTATAATCCCTGGCTTGCGGATTTCTGGCTGAAGATTCCGGCTATCATGAATACTGATAATAAGATAACAGCATATGTTCTTTTCAGAATTGCAGGTTGTTTGGTTTTAGTTTTCATTTTAAATTCTCCTTTTATTTTGGTTCATAACTTTTTTATTATTCATTTATCATTTATTGTACCACACTTTGTAATCAATTGTTTATCTGACTTTTAGTTTAATTTAATTTTTAAAGGTTGATATTTACTGATTAATTTTGAAACATTGTGTGTTCGAAAACGAACAGAATTTATTAAGCTTTTGCTTCTTAAATTCATAACATAAGACTACATAAAACGGAATTTGTTACAGATAAATGAAAAAAAATTTTAAAAAATTATGATTGTGGTCCCAATACAATTACTATTTCACCTTTAACAGTTCTGAATGCAAAATGTTCAGCGAGTTCAGAAAGAGTGCCGCGTATTGTTTCTTCATGTATTTTGGTTAGTTCTCTGGAAACCGATGCCTTTCGGGCGGGCCCGAAATATTCAATGAGCTGGTTCAGTGTATATGTTAACCTGTGAGGAGCTTCATAGAATACTATGGTCCGCTTTTCACCGGCTAATTCTTTAAGTCTTTTATTTCTGCCTTTTTTCACAGGCAGGAATCCTTCAAAGCAGAACTTATCATCAGGCAGTCCCGAATTAACAAGGGCAGGTATAAATGCCGTCGGTCCCGGCAAACATTCGACGTCAATATTGTTTTCAAGACAGGTGCGGATTAATAAGTATCCGGGATCCGAAATCGAAGGTGTACCTGCATCTGTTACCAGGGCAATTTTTTCGCCGGTTTTTAACCTGGAGACAACGTGGCTGACAGTGCTGTGTTCGTTAAACTTATGATGGGCACGGAGCCTGGTGGAAATATTATAATGTTTTAACAAATTGCCGGTTTTCCTTGTATCCTCAGCCAGGATCAGATCAGCTTCTTCCAGTATTTTAAGGGAACGTAATGTTATGTCTTCAAGATTACCTATGGGTGTTGGTACGATAAACAGTTTACTCATTTTTATTTATTATGAGTTTTCTACGAATAAGGTCCAGCAGTATCTGTACCAGCGGGCTATCCATATCCCAGTCGAAGTTACCTATCAGATAATTATAGGCTTCATTAAAATTGGTAGCATTATTGAGTACCCCAATAGTATTGTTATACATGTTTGGGTCACTATTAAACAGCTCTTTTACAAAAATAAATTTATCATTTATTCCAATTGTATTTCCAATGTCGGTTATAGGTTTTGATTTCAGCTTTTCCGATAATTCGTTATACTGTTGTGATTTTGATAAGCTGTCATGAATTGATTTAGTATGACGCTTAAACCTGTCAGAAACTATTTTAATGGCATCATCATTTTTTGCCGGTTGTTCTTCTGACAAATCGAGTGTTGCCTCTTCTTCATGTTCTGTTGATGGTGAATCATCATCCATATCAGTCTTTCCCACACCTCCTTCAATCTGTGCTGAGGGTTTGTCCTTTTCTACTGAATAGGTTTCTTTCAACATCAGCAAAATGTCATACAGGTTTCTTACCTTTTCCAGGGTGAGCTCCATCTCAATAGCCCGGATTTTCTTTTTAGCAGCAAAGCCGGCAACAAGTGTTTTTATCTCCTCCACATTCCCGACAATTGCTTCCAGTGTGTTTTTATAGTCCATATGAGACCTTTTTATAAGAAGTGTTAAATGAAATCACAGTTATTTAAGTAATCGAAGCTAATCTTTATGGATTCCAGGGGTGGATAATTCTTGCAATCGTCCTGTTCAACAAAGAAGTACTTCATCCCGGCAAGGTCTTTTTGTGCAAACAGCTCCCTGTAGTTGATAATACCGCTGCCAACCTCGGTATAATAAGCCTCTTCAGTATTGTCCATATCTTTAACATGGTAAAGCTCAAATCTTCCCGGGTATTTCTGAAAGTAATCCAGTGCGTTACTGCCTCCTTTTAAAATCCAGTATAAATCAATTTCAAAAGTTACCAGTTCCCGGTCAGTTTCTGACAGGAGGATGTCATAAGGGATTTGCCCTTCAACAGTCTCAAATTCAAAATTATGATTATGATAACCGAATTTTAATCCTCTGGATTTCATTACCTCACCAATCCGGTTTAATTCTTCAGCGACTTTTTTATAGCTGTCAGCTGATACTCTTCTTTCAACAGGAAGCCAGGGTTTAATGACATATTTAAGTCCCAGTTCCGCATGTGCGTCCGCAGCTTTTTCAACATCGCCAATTTCACCATCCTGCATTTCAATCCCTGCATGACTGCTTATTATAACCATTCCGAGATCATCTATTATTTTCCTGAAATCAGACGGAGACTTGCCATAGAATTTGCCATCTTCATATTTAGCCAGCTCAAGCCATTTGTAACCTATTGTGGCAATCTGCCGCAAAGTACCCAACAGGTCTTCTTCAAGCTGTTGGCGTACCGAGTAAATCTGGATTCCAATATTTTTTGTTTTCTTTACTGTACATGATATTACAGAAGGTATCATTAAGCTTCCTACAGCCAGTAAACCTGATTTTTTTATAAAAGTTCTTCTTGTATCCATATGGCAATTTAATTTTATTTAATTATTAAAGGTTATTGTTATAAATAGATATAAAATACCAAAGGCTAAAATAAAAAAAATAAAAATAAGTTTTAATTTTATCACATAGTCAATTATAATAATGCCTGAGTATAATATTTCAAAAATAGCCAAAATTACCGGCAGTTCATTAACCGGAGATGATGTTACAATAAGGCTTTTATTGACAGACAGCCGCCGCCTCATATCTTCTGCAGATACAATTTTTTTTGCACTGGGAGGGGAGAGGCATAACGGACATGATTATATCAGTGATTTACACAACAAGGGAGTAAAGGCTTTTGCCGTATCTGACAAATATGAAATTCGCGATGGTCTCCCCGGCGCAAGCTATATAAGGACCGGGGACACTCTTACAGCACTTCAGCAACTGGCACAATATCACAGGGAATCATTTAAAAATCCGCTGATTGCAATAACAGGCAGTAACGGCAAGACAATTATAAAGGAATGGCTTTTCCATTGCCTTTCGGTTAACAAAAACATTACCAGGAGTCCGAAAAGTTACAATTCTCAAATTGGTGTTCCTTTATCTGTATGGTTTTTAGAGGAAAATAGTGACCTGGGAATATTTGAAGCCGGCATATCGCAACCGGGAGAAATGATAAGGCTTCAGAAAATTCTTCAGCCGTCAACAGGTATTTTTACAAATATCGGGGAAGCACACCAGGAGAATTTTAAATCTATTGAGCAGAAAATCGATGAAAAGCTTATACTCTTTGATAATTGCGAAGAATTGATCTTCTGCAGGGATCACGACTTAATTGAAAGGCGCATCAGGAAAAGAGGTTCATCCGGACCAAAGAGGTTATTCAGATGGTCCTTTTTCCAAAAGGCTGACCTGCAGATTCTGAATATCAGAACAGAGTCTAACCATACATTTCTTACAGGTATTTGCAGGGGTATAACATATGATATAGAGATTCCGTTTACAGACAAAGCTTCAGTGGAGAATGCCGTGCACGTTTGGGCTGCCCTTATTTGTTTAAATAGCGACCCGCGGATAATCAGAAAGCAGATGTCATCATTGCCACCTGTGGCGATGAGGCTTGAAATAAAACAGGGGATGAACAATTGCACTCTTATTAACGATAGTTACAACTCGGATATAAATTCCCTGGCTATAGCGCTGGATGCTTTGAATATGCAATCCCAGCATAAGAAGAAGACTCTTATACTGTCAGATATGCTGCAAACCGGCCGGAATAAAAAGGAGCTTTACAGGAATATTGCGGAACTGGTCAGGGATAAAAAAGCAAGCCGCATTATAGGAATCGGCAAAGATATTTCTGCTCATTACGATGAGTTTGGCTTGCCCGGAGGATTCTTTAGGAGTACTGATGAATTCATTAAGCAGATACCGAATCATGAGTTCAGGAATGAAGCAATATTACTGAAGGGATCACGTCAGTATGAATTTGAAAGGATTTCAGCAATTCTTGAGCATAAGACCCATTTAACAAGACTGGAAATCAATCTTGATGCACTGGTTCATAATTTGCACTATTATCGCTCATTACTTGAACCGCAGACTAAAATAATGGTGATGGTGAAAGCTTTTTCATACGGAAGCGGGTCATATGAGATTGCAAATGTCCTTCAGTTTCAGAGGGCCGATTATCTGGGGGTTGCGTTTGTTGATGAAGGAGTGGCATTAAGGCAGGCAGGCATAACCCTTCCGGTTTTAGTTATGAGCCCTGAACTGGGTAGCTATGACCAGATAATAAAGTATAATCTTGAACCTGAGATTTACAGCTTTCGCTCACTGGAATTATTTCATGAGGCGGTCAGAAGTAACCAGGAAATTTCATATCCTGTGCATATAAAGATAGATACAGGAATGCACAGGCTGGGATTTTTAGAATCCGAAACCGACAGACTATGTAGTGAATTGAACGAATATAAAAATCTGAGAGTTGTTTCGGTCTTTTCTCATCTGGCAGCAACAGATGAACCTGCTCATGATGAGTTTTCAAAGACCCAGATTAAAAGATTTAAGAAAATTAGCGACAGAATTATTGGAGCGTTGGGTTATAAAGTATTAAGACATATTTTGAATTCCTCCGGTATTGAAAGGTTTGCTGATGCTCAATTTGATATGGTAAGGCTTGGGATCGGACTATACGGAATCAGTTCCTCAAATCAGAATAAATTAAGAAATGTGAGTTCACTTAAAAGCACGATTTCGCAGATTAAAAAAGTCGCGGCAAGTGAAACAGTAGGATACGGAAGGATGGGAAAACTTCATGGGCAGGGAATAATAGGTGTGATACCTGTTGGTTACGCAGATGGTTTAAACCGTAAGCTTGGTAACGGGAAAGGAAGATTCCTTGTAAAAAATAAATTCGTCCCTACAGTGGGAAATATATGCATGGATATGTGCATGGTTGATATAACAGAAATAAATGCAAGGGAAGGAGATGAAGTTATTATATTTGGTGATGATTACAGGGTTTCAGAATTAGCAAGGCAACTGGATACAATACCATATGAGATCCTGACAGGCATATCGGGGAGGGTAAAAAGAATATATTATCATGAATAAATTATCATTACTGCCAATATGGAAGTAAAACTATCAGTTATAATAATAACGTTTAACGAGGAAAAGAATATAGGACGCTGCTTGTTGTCGGTCAAAGATATTGCTGATGATATTGTAGTTGTGGATTCTTTATCAACTGATAACACTGAAAATATTTGCAGGAAGCAAGGTGCAAGATTTGTAAAACATGCATTTGAAGGCCATATAGAGCAAAAAAACTGGGCCATATCCCAGTCCGCATACCCTCATATCCTCTCGCTCGATGCCGATGAGGCACTGTCTGAAGAGCTGAAATACGAGATTATGCAGGTTAAATCCAACTGGCAGTATGACGGATATATAATGAAAAGGCTGAATTATTTCTGCGGTAAATGGATAAGGCATAGCGGCTGGTACCCCGATAAAAAGCTGAGGTTATGGGATAGCCGTAAAGGCCGGTGGCAGGGTGTTAATCCGCACGATAAATTTGTTTTAAATGAAGGTTCTTCAACTATGGAACTTATGGGTAATATTCTGCATTACTCTTTTTATACTATTGCCCAGCATCTGGACCAGATAAATAAATTTTCGGGGATTAAGGCACATGCTGATTTCAATAAGGGCAGAAGATCAGGTATATTAAAAATTATTTTTATTCCTGTTTTTAAGTTTTTCAGGAATTATATTCTCAGGTTAGGTTTTATGGACGGATATTACGGATATATCATTTCCAGAAACTCAGCCTTCTCTGCTTATCTAAGATATGTTAAATTAAAACAACTTCGGGACAGCAAAAGATAAATCACTGTCAGTAGCCGGAACAGAATGTTAAGAAACCGGCTGTAATTAAATCTGACAGGAAGTAAATGTTTAATCAATTAGTCTAAATACTTTATGCCGGACAATAGGACAATTTGCTTTTTTAATAGCATGAAAGCCTGGGGCGGAGGAGAAAAGTGGCATTACGATACTTCAAGCATCCTCAATAGAAGGGGCTGCAAAACGCTTATAATTACAAATAAAGAAAGTGTGCTTTATTCAAGGATACTTGCAACAGGACAAAAACTTTACAGCCTTAAAATATCGAATCTCAGCTTCCTTAATCCCTGCAAAATACTATTACTTAGAAGAATATTTATCAGGGAAAAGGTACAAATCATTATTATAAACCTTTCAGCCGACTTGAAAGTGGCCGGAATTGCTGCCAGGCTGGTGGGGGTTAAAAGAATTATATACCGGCGGGGAAGTGCCATACCGATTAAAAACCGGTGGTTAAACAGGTTTATTTTTAAGAATATAGTAACTGATATAATTGCTAATTCACAGGAAACAAAAAAAACCGTGCTTCAGAATAATCCCGGCATGTTTCCTGCTGAGAGAATAAAGGTAATTTATAACGGGATTGATATTAAAAATTATGATTTAAAAAATAACAACAGGTTATACAGGAAAAATGCCAATGAAGTTATCCTGGGAAACCTCGGAAGACTTGTAAATCAGAAAGGACAGAGATATTTAATTGACATTGCAGCAGAACTTAAAAAAAGTAATTTACAATTTAAAATATTAATAGGCGGAGACGGGCCCTTGAAAAAGGAATTAATGGCATATGCCGAAGAACGAAATGTAGCGGACAGGATAATATTCATGGGATTTATTGATGATATAACAGGATTTATGAATTCCATGGATATTTTCGTGCTCACTTCGTTGTGGGAAGGTTTCGGATATGTTATTATTGAAGCAATGTTGTTTAAAAAACCTGTGGTAGCATTTAATGTATCAAGCAATCCCGAGCTGATAGATGATAATAAGACAGGATTCCTTATTGAATTTGGAAATACGGGTGCTTTTGCAGAGAAACTTAAAATACTTATAAATGATAAAGGCCTGAGATCTGAATTTGGAGAGCGGGGCCATATCATTGCGATGAAAAACTTTTCTCTTGATACTGTGGTTAAGGAACTGGAAGATTTCCTGAGTATCAGATAAACTGCAGGCCACAGACAATCATATTTTCCTTGCCATTAACCTGAAGCTTGTTGTATAGCACAAACGGTCAAAGATATTACGGGATACTCTTTTAGTCCGGTTATTCATATTAAGATCGTTATTCATAAAAAGGACCCTGAAACCATAATATTTTTCAAGCACAAATTTCAGGCTTGCAGGCGTATAATAGAAAAGATGCTGCTTTGTTCCATAGTACTTCGCAATGTTTTTTCTGAGCCCGAGGTTATCTGCAAGTCCCTTAATCCTGTTAGCCAGTCCGTTTATATTGGGAGTCGCGATATACAGGATCCCTCCCGGCTTGAGCATATCATACATCTTCTTTAAATAATTGTGGGGTTCTTTTAAATGCTCAATAACATGGTTAATATATAAGCACTCATAATTTTCTTTTTTTACCCGGAGCCTGATAAAATCACCTGAGTAAATATCTGCCGAGTGTAATTTTGAAAGCTGCTTTGCCCATTCCTCATTAATTTCATAGCCCTCAGCTATCCACCCTCTTTTTTTTGCAACCATAATCTCGACTCCGTTTCCGCAACCGACAGAAAAGAACCTGCCTGCAGTTGTATATTTTTCAACCTGGCTGATGTTAAAATCATGTTTAATACCTCTGCTTATAAGTATGCTTTTGTCCATTTTATCGGGATTATGTTCCCTGTAGCCAGTATATGTTTCAAATAACCATTTATCTCTATAGAGAGGATTAAGAAAGCGAATTTTGCAGTTTCCGCATTTAAATACTTTCATTCCCCTGTAATCGGTTTTAAAATGAAAAATTTCCGGCGAATTGCAGAGGCAGCAACTGGCGGCAGGAGCATCAAAATCACTTACAGCAGTTTCCATATCAGATATATTATGCTGTATAATTAAAATAATTATTGAAAATATGCAATAATTTTCGTAAATTAATCATTGATATTTCTTATATCAAAGCAATACATTCTGCCCGCCGCTATGAAACTCCTTAAGGCGGGGCGACCTTAAAATATAAATAAAACTTAAACCTATGAAACCGGCAATAACTCTATCTTCACTATTATTCCTTATCTTCCTGTCCGTTTCAAATTCATGTTCGCATAAAGAAGTGAAAATAGGATTTTTAATGGACGATTATGTGCCAGAGAGATGGTTAAAGGATAAGGAATTATTTATTCATCGTGCTCAGGAGAAGGGAGCCAGAGTACTTGTAGAAGTCGCTCATGGTGATCCTGAAAAACAGTATGAACAGGCCAGAAAATTGCTTGATGACGAGATAGATGTTCTGGTCCTTGTTCCTGTTGATCTTAAAGATGCTGCCAGAATAGTACAGCTGGCCCATCAATACAAAGTAAAAGTATTATCGTATGACAGGCTAATCAGGAACTGCAATCTCGATTTTTATATTTCTTTTGATAATGTTGAGGTAGGCAAAATTCAGGCGGAATATCTTTCAAATTTATGTCCCAAAGGTAATTATGCCCTCATAGGGGGTGCCATTTCAGATAATAATTCTGTACTGCTAAAAATCGGACAGATGAATGTACTGCAACCCTTCATTGAAAAGGGAGACATAAAAATTATCTATGACCAGTTTGTTGAGAGGTGGCACGAAGATGAGGGTTATAACCATATGAAAAGCTGCCTGAAGCAGAATAATTACAAAGTTGATGTAGTAATTGCTGCAAATGATGCTCTGGCAACGGGTGTTATCAGGGCCCTTGAAGAACATAATATGAAAGGCAAGGTTCATGTAGCCGGACAGGATGCGGATTTGAATGCATGCCAGAGGATTGTCGAGGGAACGCAATCAATAACTGTATATAAACCAATTGAAGCCATAGCAACAAAGGCAGCAGATATTGCAATA
>CAZOLY010000023.1:0-19206 GCA_964580815.1 uncultured Bacteroidales bacterium | reverse complement strand
GATTGGAAAATCCGCCTTTTCTCTCTGCCGGATAATGAACAGATGATTTCGATTTATAACTTAGCGGAAAAGAAAGAATGGCAGGTTACTCTCAGTCAACTTTTAAGCAATCCTCAATTATCTGAGTAAGACGGTAAAAAGATTCAGATAGAAATAGAAAAAATAGGGAGTTGTGAGATCACCCAGCTTACTGTAAATAATGGTAAAACAATGGTACCTGCATTATTATTGCCTCCGATGCTGGTCAATATAGAGACTATCGGACTTACGGTTGTAGCTGACGGATATCTGAAAGAGAACAGGATTTATCAGTAGTATTTGATCGGAAGCAAATTGGACTGGCGCAGGCCTGATAAATCTTAGTATTTCGCGGCCAGGGGTATTCTTCGTCCGTAGCCAAAAGCTTTTGACGATATTCTTAGTACAGGGGGAGTCTGGAAGCGTTTGTACTCGTTCGTATTTACCATTTTAATCACCTTACTGACAAGTTCTCTGTCTATACCTGATTCTGCAATCTCTTCAACTGATTTTTGCAATTCTATATAATTAAAAAGAATCCTGTCAAGAATATCATATTCGGGAAGCGAGTCCGTGTCTTTTTGATCAGGCTTCAACTCGGCAGAGGGAGGTTTATCCAGTATATTCCCCGGTATAATCCCTTTATCTCTGTTAATAAACGCTGCCAGCTTGTACACATCTGTTTTGTATACGTCGCCCAGAACTGACAGTCCGCCGCTCAAATCACCATATAAGGTGCCATAACCTACGGCAGTCTCACTCTTGTTTGATGTGTTTAACAGTATATTTCCGAACTTATTTGATACTGCCATTAACAAATTACCCCTTATTCTTGCCTGTATGTTTTCTTCAGTAATATCGGCGGGCAGATTATAAAATATAGGTCTCAGTGAGGTATCAAACTGGCTGGCGATGTTATCAATATTAATGATGTCATATTTTACACCCAGGTTATTTGCCAGTTCAACAGCATCTGTTATGGAATGTCCGGAAGAATATTTTGAAGGCAGAAGCAAGACTCTTAGATTTTCCCTGCCAAGTGCTTTTTCTGCCAGGACAAGGGTAACAGCCGAATCAATACCCCCCGACAGCCCGAGAACCGCCGTTTTAAAGCCAAGTTTCCTGAAATAGTCCTTTATGCCCAGGATCAAAGCATCATGAATATTAGCGATGACAGGCGGACCGGTGTGATCTTCAATTATCCCGGTTTCATTTATTAGTTCTTCAAGGTCATATGTTCTGAAGTCTTCTTCAAAAGATTTAAGTTTGTCTGCAATGGTACCTCCCGGGGCTATAACCATGGAACCGCCGTCAAATATAAGTTCAGTATTTGCACCAGCCTGGTTAAGATAAAAAACAGGAATCCCGTATTTTTTAGCATTGCCTGTTAAAATGTTTTTCTTTATCTCTTCGTGCGTATATGAAAAAGGCGAGGCTGCGATGTTTATAAGGATATCAGGATTAAGATTCCTGAGTTTTTCCATGGGAGAAGTTGTATAAAGCTTGCTTTTGCCGAATCCTGTTAGTATAGGCTGATTATACCACAGATCTTCACAAATAGTGATAGCAAGTCTGTAATTCCTGAATACTATAATCCTGAACTCGGTATTTGGTTCAAAGTACCTGTATTCGTCAAAAATATCGTAGGTCGGAAGCAGTGATTTATTTATAATCTGTTCGATCTTCCCGTTATTAATAAACAGTGCGGAATTGAACAGGTTTTTACCCTTTGGGTAAGTATTCAGGACAGGGGCACCTATAATTGCTGCGATACCGGAACAAAAGGAAGCAACTTTTTTAATGTGGTCTTCACATTTTTTTATAAAGTACTTATGTTCCAGCAGGTCGAGTGGGGGATATCCGCATATTGCAAGTTCCGAAAAAACAACCAGGTCAGCTTTAAGTTTCTTTGCTTCATTAATTGAAGATACTATTTTTTCAGTATTATTGTCAAAATCACCAATGGTATAGTTTAACTGAGCTAATGCAATTTTCATGTTGCTGAATGAAGAATATCAAAACATAATTCCTAGTCTCAATGATAAAAAGCTAAGTGTCTCTTTGGAATTTTCACTCTTCAGTACATCAATAAAGCCGTTATTAAAAATAATACCGCCTGTAAGTTCCGTATTGCCACCCAGTGAATATCCAAGTCCTCCCCCAAAGAAATAAGATAAATTAAGGAGGTTTATCTCGTCACTTATATTCTCCCTGTCAAGTTGATTGCCTGTGGCATCTGCCCTAGCTTTAATGTTAATCTGGGGCGTAAAGCCCAGCTGTGCAAAAAAAGTGAAATAGCCTATCTCGTTAGTTTTGAATTTTAAACCTATAGGGACAGACACATATTGTAATCTGTAGTCGACCGTGGTATGCGGACTTAATATTTGTTCTGCCTCAGCAGTCTTTATAGTTAGGGAGTCTTCATATAATAAGCTCCCCCCGATATTTGATATTGAAATGCCCGAAGTAAATGCATAGTTTTTTGCAAAATACTTGTCCATAATCAGGCCGCCGTTTATGCCAATCCTGATGCCATCCCTGTCAATATTCTTGGCATCGGGACTAAGCCATGATAACTGTGGCTCGACAAATACCCCGAATTTTAAGTCCTGGCTCCGGCTACTTAAAAAACTTAAAAAAAATATACTGCCGATAATTACTTTTTTCATAATTTTTATGTTAACTGTGTTAGCAATACAAAAATAGATAAAAATTTTTCACATAACGGATTAATACTGGTATTGATTTTAATACTATATTGTTGATAAGTCAATATATTAATAACAGAATATAATTCTTTTCGTTTATTTTGTAGTTATAACCTAAAATTAAACGGACAAATGAAACCGGGAGTATTTATTTTAATATTTATAATATTGGCTTTATTTTCATGCAGAAGAGACAGGCATGACATTGATATATCAAGTATTGATGTTAACATTAAGATTAAGAGGTTTGAGAAAGATCTGTTTGAGATCGACCCGTCCCATATAGAAGAACATATTGGCCAGCTGGAAAAGGACTATGGCCGTTTTTTTCAAATATTCAACTACAGGATCATAAATATTGGCAGCAGCAGGAATCCGGAATATCCGGAATTACTAAGATTGTTTATTACCAATTACCTGAACTTCACATTATATGAACGAACAATGGAAGTCTATCCTGACCTGGATAAGTTATCAGAAGGCTTGGCGGGATGCTTTAAACGATACAAATATTATTTTGATGAAAAGCCGGTACCTGAAATCATTACATATATATCCGGATTAAACCAGTCGGTGGTATCTGATGAAAATATACTGGCTATCGGACTGGATAAATATCTTGGTGCTGATGAGGAGTTTTATAAACAGGTGGATGGATTTTATGAATATATGATAATGAATATGCACAGAGACAAGATTTTATCGGATTGCATGAGGCTTTGGGCTTCGACTGAATTTGAATTTAATGATTCTGTAAATAACCTTATCAGTAATATGATCTATGAGGGGAAGGTAATGTACTTTGTGGATGCAATGCTTCCATACCAGGCTGATACTTTAAAGTGGGGATTTACGGGGTTGCAGATGACATTCTGCAGGAACAATGAGAAGCAGATGTGGACCTATATCATCGAGAATAAGCTGGTTTTTGATACTGACAAGTTCAGAATCAACCAGTTTATAAGGGAAGGGCCTTTTACAAAGGATTTTACCAGGGAGTCCCCTGCAAGGGCAGCTGTATGGCTTGGGTATAATATTGTTACTGCATATATGAAAAGACATAAAAAGCTTTCCCTTCGTGACCTTATGTATGAAGATGATTATATGAAAATTTTTAATGAGTCGGGTTATAATCCGTGATAGTAACGTTTATTTTGAAGGTTCCATATGTATAGTGGCTTCTATTCCAAGTTCTTCCTTAATAGTGGCTTCAATTTCAGTGGCAATATTATGGACTTTTTCAAAAACATAGTCTTTTGGTAACTTTATATGAAAGGTTATTTCCGTATGGTTTCCGTATGTGTGAATATGAACGTGATGTATGTCCGTTTCCTTATTAGCCACCCGGTTTGAGATTTTTTTTATTTTATCTATTAGCTCACCGTCAGGTGTCTCGCCAATAAGAGGACTTATTCCTTCTTTTAATATCTCATAGGCCGCATAGAATATCAGGAGTGCTACTATTATTCCCAGTGCTCCGTCAATCCACCAGTAGTATTTCCCCAGGAATATCCCTGCCAGCACAACGACTGATGAGATTGCATCACTGCGGTGGTGCCAGGCGTCAGCTTTTAAAGATTTTAATTTCGTCTTTCTGCCGGCCCAAAACGCATACTGGGCGAGCAGTTCTTTGGAAACAATTGAAATGACAGTCGCGATAATTGCTATTGCGCCATATGCAGCCTTCTCTTTATTTTTTATTTTTTCCAGGCTGTTAATAAAGAAATCAAATCCTATTAATGCCAGTATGACACCAATAATCACAGAAGCAATAAGTTCTGCCCGGCCATGGCCGAAAGGATGTTCCTTGTCAGCAGGTTTATTTGATATTTTTACTCCGATTATTAGTATTACTGAGCTGATGCTGTCGGATAAGGTATGCCATGCATCAGCCATTATGGCTATTGAGCTGGAAACTATTCCTGCCCAGTATTTCAGGATGAACAGCAATGTATTAATAATAATAGAAATCCATCCCTCAAGGTAGGCGTACTTGTTCTGCTGTCTGTTCATTTTTTAACAGTTAGTAAATTATAATTTCAAAATTATCATAATATAATTCTTCCTTTCCGGGATTCCATATATATATACCCAGCTCGCTACCACGAACATTATCAAACACTGGAACAGGAAACAGCAAGTTTACATTTACCCATTTCTTCTGTTCCTTAATTAATGATTTCAGGTTTTTTGCTATGTAATATGTTTTATTACCATTAAGGTTAACCTGGACAACAAGATTGCACTTTTGAAGTTGGGCCGGAGCATAAAACATCCCCTTAAATAAAACCTTTCTGGGTTGCGTAAATAATTCCTCACTATTGCTCAGCAAAAAAGTAATTCCATAAATACGGGTACTGTCAACAAATCCTGACAGTGAACCTGAATATGTATTTATAGAGGTTACCGCGTTATAATTTTTCCAGTATTCAGGATTTATACTATCAAAATTATTAATCTCTTTAAAGAATGGTTCCTGCTTATCAAGTTTAAGGAACTCCAGCAGTGGCTGTTCTTTATTTTCTTCTAAAAGCCTGTACACTGAAATTTTTCCGTTTCCCGCTATTTTTTCTATACGGTTTGTTATTTCAGGGTACTCCGGTACAACATCAGATAAAAGGGAAATATCCTGTATGATTATGTAATCATAATCCCATTCCATGGCCCTGGAAATGTTTTCTTTAGAAGTGGTTAAGACGGCATATCCTTTTCTGTTCATGAGAATAAATGGCAAGTTTGGGGTATATGCATCAATTACCAGTATTTTTGATGAGTAGGGAATACCCAGGGAATTCAGAAATTCTTCAGAACCCATAAAGTTTTGTTTTGTAATTTCAGTCCCTGATAAATTTCCGGTATTTCTTCTGGTTTTCTGAGCCCCGTATGATTTTATTATCATTCCCCCGGCAAGCAGCAACAATAAAACTATAAAACCTGTCAGAAATTTTTTATTTTTTGACCTGGCAGTGCTTAACAGATATATAGTTAACAGGACTGTTATAAAGTAAAAAGTATCAAGGAAATAGTAGTCATGAGCAGGAAATGCCCTGAACATAAGATATGCATACACAGAATAGGTAAAGAATAGTAATATAATTTGTGCCAGGAGAATCTTCTGAATCTTGATTAAAGTACATTTTTTAGATATTATTAAATATAAATTAAAAACTGCTATTAATAGCAATGCTATATAATGATATAAGGTGAAATATTGCAGTTTCCATTTTTCAAGTGATATTTTTAATAGTCCCATAAATGACTGGATATTAGCAGGAGGTATAGGGTAATTTATAAAAATAGACCCGTATTTGGTTCTTAAATATATGTTATAAAGAAAATAACCTGCTATAAGTGAGAAGGAGAAAGTGAAAATTATATACTTTTTTAAAGAAAATTTCTTCCTAAGTACAATTAAAGATATGATCTCAATCACAAATACTGTAATTAAAAAAATTGCAAAAGGTGTTCTGCTTAATCCAGCCAGGGTGAAAAAGATTATGGATATAATGAAATATTTTGAGGAATTTGATTTTATATGTTTGAAGTAAAAATAGTATGCAATTGAAGTATTGGCCACTGATGGTATTGACGGAATGAATCCCGCCTGGTAATACACAAAAACCGGAGAAGTAGCTGCAAATAACATAATAAATAATGCCATAAATTTGTTACCGGTAATATCCTTGGCCAGCAGATACAAAAAGTAGAGACCAGTAAGGCTGTATAATAAAATATATAAGCGGAAACACCAGGGTTGCCGGGTACCTGATATTTTCATTATCAATGCCGTAATATATTCGTGGATTGGGAAGTCAACGGCAGTAATACCCTGGTCAGTCGTTTCTTTTCCGGCAGGAGGAGAATAGGGATTGAGGTTAAAGGTTTCAGGCTTAAAAAAGTTTAATCCGTTTCTGGTAAAACCGATAGCCAGTGCATATCTGTCTGCCTGAACCCATGCATGAATACCGGAAGGAAATTCATTTATATGATCTCTATGAAAGAGAAGACTTAAACCGGTTAATACAAGTATTATTAAACAATCTCTTTTAAATATTTTAGGAATGCGGGTATTCATTTATCCAAGAATAAAAATATCCCCTGTTTCGGGCACTGAGAAGTTGCTATTTAATTTGTATAGTGAAGCTTTTTCATTGGCAAAGTTTTCAAGCTCCCTGCCGCTTAAGACTTTCTGGTTATAGATTTTATTATCCTCATAACCGCTGTAATGAACAAGCTTCACCTGACGTATGCCGGTTATTCTTATGAAATCAATTATACTGAAAGGAATTTTTGATAAATCTGAATTATCAGACAGAAATTCATCGAAGTAGGAATGTTTTGCAGCATCGTAGCTTCTTTCCAGCTGGGGAGCTATAAGGTGAGAAAGATAAACTCCTTTTTTCCATTGTGCCAGGTATTTGCTTTCATTGGTATTCCCAGGCATTGTTGTAACTATGCTTCCATGATTGGATTTCGGATATGAGAACCTGTTATTGCAGTCTATATAAATCACATTTGCATCTTTAAGAAACCGGTAGTCTTTTTTTCTCAGGAGGGGGCATAACATATCACCTGTGAATACTGCTTTTGAATGTACCCCGTTTTCAATAACTTCAAATACGAGTAATGATGCCCCGAAAGCCGATTCGCCGTGAAAAACAGGAAATGCCGTTACCTGAAGGTCATCGACCTCATCTATTGTTGTTGTGACTCCCGGTTTAAGTTCTTTAAAATCAATTATATGATCAAGATGGGGATATGACTGCCGCACAAATTCCCAGCACGGACCTGTGGCATAAAGAGGGTATTTTCTTTTTTTGTCATATTTATAATAGTAACTCTGGGCAATCCAGTCAACACCCAGTGAATGATCCATGTGGGGATGGGTAAGCACAATGGCCTCGGGGATCCTGTTTTCATGCCTTATAATATAGGAGGCAGTGTTGTTGCCTGCATCAACCAGCACTTCCCACCTTACGGATTCTGACGTGAACTCTTCACTGTCTGACATAATAAATGAAAACGAAGCGTTTGACAAATCATCGGGATTTGCTGCCGAATAAAACGGATGGTCCGAACCTAAAAATAACGGCCATGCATTACCCCTGCCGTTAGTACGAATAAAATACTTATTTTTCATATGATATTGCTTTTTATTTTTTTCCCAGCACTATTAGTAACCGTGTAGCGAATAAGCACGGAATCTTATTAAGCAGCTTGTCAATAAAATTTATAACAGGCAATAAAAAATCGGGGTAAAGCTGCGGCTTGCTATATCCCCCGGAACATACATAAGCGACAGACGACAGTCTTTTGCGACAAATGACTTTCCAGTCCCCAATGAATTTTTTATATTTTCTTTTTAAAAATATTCGGCTGGCATTTCCCTGGGCTGCATAATATATTATTTTCGACGGATCAAAATCCGATGGCGCTTCCCATTTTATCTTTTTTCTTAATGCCAATGGTTCATGATGAAAAATTCCGTAAATTAAAATTCCAAGTAAACTCACTGCCGGTTCAAAAATGATAATTCTGCCACCTTTTACCAGTACTCTTTTAAACTCAACAAGGGCAGTCCCCGGATATTCCAGATGATGAAACACATCAAACAGGATCAGATTTGAAATACTGGCACCCTGAAAAGTCAATTTGTACGCATTTTCAACCTGGTCTATCCATGGATTATTAAAAAGATCGGTACAGATAGCCTGAGGCACAGCGGACTTCAAATTCCCTATGCCTGAACCTACTTCAACAATTTTTCCTGTTAATTTATAATCTATTTGCCTTGATATTAATTCATAAAAGTCCCGGTAAATCTTTCTTAGTACTGGCTTTTGATTCCAGTATTTAAGATTCTGATGTATTTCTATGTTATGTTGTTCCTGCGGTAATTCTTTCATTTATATAAATTTAAGTTTTCTTGCAGCAACGAGACTCATTTTAATTAATAACCATCCGTGTTGAAACCTTTTAATCTGGGTGGAACCGTATTTTCTTTCTCTATACCTTATCAGTACCTCAGTAATCTTCAAATTTAACCTGGCAGCTCCAAACAACAGGTCAAAATCACCGAATGGATCGAAATCCCCGAAATAATTTCTGTTTTCCTGTATTTTCTGGTAATCTTCCCTGAATAATACCTTCGTACCGCAAAGAGTATCTTTTAAGCGCTGGCCAAGAAGATAAGAAAAGAACCATCCAAAAAATTTATTGCCTATTAGATTCAGGAATCTCATGGCTTGTTTTTCCATGGGATACACAAGACGGCATCCGTTTATAAATTCACCCTTGTTTTTTTTCAGGGCTTCATAAAATTTGGGCATGTCTTCCGGGGTTGTTGTCAGATCAGCATCAAGAATCATAAGTATATCACCTGTGGCCTTATTAAATCCTTCCCTTACAGCATTTCCCTTGCCTTTACCCGACTGCTTCAATACGACGATATCCAGGTTGGTATATTTTTTCTTTACTCTCTGCATTTCTTCATAGGTGCCGTCCTGCGAGTTGCCTTCCACAAAAATAAATTGCTGTGATTTGCCAAATTCCGGCGTACGCATTATAGCATTCTCGATATTGCCCTTTTCATTCTTTGCCGGAATTACTATGGAAACGGAATATTCTTTATGTTCTTCTACCTTCGGTTTGGCAGTAATAAAACAGATTAAATTTAAATGATTTAAGACAGGAAAGTTAGCAATAAGCCTGTTGAGGATAAAATTTAATACGGGTATGTATTTCGGGAATATTAACTTCCTTTCGACTTTAACAACTTCAAAATCTTCAAGCTCTAATAGATTTTCTATATCTCTGTGAGAAAGCCAGTTTTGTGTAGGTGTCTTTTGTTTTAAACCCATAAGTTCACCAAATCTTAAAACCGGTTCCCATAAATAATTATAATTTGAAATAATCAGCCTTGTTCTTTTATTGCTCACATGCTTTAGGTTTCTTAACAATCTTTGTATATCCAGAGATGAACCTAAAACATCTGATAGTATTATATAATCAAATTTTTTGTCAAGATTAAAGCTTTCTGCATCGGAACAAATAAAATTGAGGTGAGGATACTTTTTTTGAGCAATATCAACCATATTCTTTGCAAAATCTATTCCCATACCATATCCGGGCTTTACTGCATTGAGCAAATCGCCTGTTCCGCTTCCGATCTCAAGTACCTGGCTATTTTCAGGTATAATAAAAGAATAATATTTACATAATGTCCTATGATATAGTCTGTTCCTTTTTTTCCATTTATCTCTTTTGCCTGCCGAATTATTATAGTATGTAATTAATTGTTCTTTGTTCAACATATTAAAGGGTTATTTATTAACGAAAAATTTTTCAAAAGTAAATTTTTATATAATTTTCTGGAAATTTATTCTTTATTTATTATAACTCTCATAATATAACCAATCAATATTAATAAATTGCATTATTCGCTTAAAATATAAATTCATAAGCATCATGGGAACTTCAGAAAAAAGAAAAAATAAAGTTGAAAATTCACAAAATACTGCAGGTGTTAAAAATAATAAAAATATAAAAGGTAGACAAAGCACAAGTTCTGCGAATAAAACAAAAGACTTAATAACTATTATTGATGATTTTTTTTCACGGTATTCTTTTTTAGTATTTATTATCTCTTTATTTCTTACTATTATCCTGGGAATTTTACTGTTCGACCTGAAAATCAGTGAGGGGGGAGATGATTCGGATTATATTTTAAGTGCTAAAAAATTTCTTGACGGCCGGCAATTTCCATATTGGCATGGTTCTTTTTATCCTATATTTCTGGGTGTAATTATGTTAATATTCGGATTTAATGTGATCATTTTTAAAATATTTTCATTTATATTTATTGTTCTTCATTTGACTTTTTTCTACTATGCATTAAGAAAACGTGTTCCTGCCATTTTCTTATGTCTGGCAACATTATTTGCGGCAGTAAATGCAAACATTTTGTACTATGCCAGCCAGACATATAGCGAGGCAATATATATGTTTTTACAGGCAGTTATACTATATCTGTTTCTTGCAATAAACGATAATCTTGATAAGAAGCCATATAAAATCACAGAACACTGGAAATCATGGTTATTATTTGGCTTTCTTACACTATTAATAAGCACTACAAGAACTGTCGGTTACAGCATGTTAATGGCAGTTATATTATATTTATTAATAAACAAAAAATACAGTGCTTCATTATATGCTTTTATTTCTTATTTGCTGTTTTTAATACCTTACATTATATATAAATGGATTATTTGGGATCTTGTCCCGGGTAAATCAGGCGGAGGCCGCCTTGACATTATATTCTATAAAGACCCGTACAGTAAAGCTGCAGGGACCGAAGACTTTGCCGGAATGATAACCCGTTTTATTGAGAATTCCAAGATCTATCTGTCAAAACACTTTTTTATAATAAGCGGACTGAAAGATCCGGCTTCAACGGAAACAAGCGTTGTTCTGTCTATTTTGATGTATACTTTGTTTTTGATAGCATTAATCTTTGCATTTAAAAAAAGTAAAGCATTATTTTTTATTGCTTTGTACCTTGCCTTTTCTATTGGAATTACATTTATTACATTACAGCAATCATGGGGGCAGCAAAGATTAATTCTTGTCTATGTCCCTCTGATATTAATATTGTTCTCATGGGGGATATACCAGTTTTTCAATTCGATAAATAACCGGCTATTAATTGCATTATTATGTTTGATCATTATTGCAATATCGCTATTCTTCATTAAAGATTCTTTATTAATTAAGGTTATTGTTTTTATAAGTTTCATGAGCATGTCTGTTGCAGTATTAATAGACAAAAAAACAATATCAGGAGTAAAAATGTTTATGCATTTTTTATTAATTATCCTTTTTATCATTATTATATTCCATACAATAGAATATACATCTGAAAGAATAAAACTGCATAAAAAAGAGTTTAGTAAAAATATACGGGGAAATCTGTACTACGGATTCACACCTGACTGGATTAACTTTCTGAGGATGAGTGAATATGTGGGCAGAAAATATCCTGACAAGGTCGTAGCATCGCGTAAGCCTTCAATGTCATTCATTTATAGTAAGGGGAAAGAATTCTATCCTATTTACAAGATTCCTCTGGAAAATGCCGATACATTAATTCAAAATCTGAGAGAAAGATATGATGATTTATGTTTTATAGATAATAGTGAATTTGGAAAGAAAAATGTGCCGGGAAATGTTCAGATGAACTTCAAGAGAGTGAACCTGGCTTTTGTGGGCAAGGCAAATAAAACATATGGAATCTATAAAGTGCAGGATAATTATAAAGAATTTTTCTATAGTACTCTGGATAAATATAATGTTAATTACATAACTGAAGTTGATACATTTCTTTTGCGTATTTGCAAAGAAAAATGTTATGGAGTTTATCCCGATTCACTTATTAATATGTTAAAGAAAAATAAGGTCGATTATGTAATTATGGCAAGTTTAAGGGTAAATCCAAAGAAGAGGACAAGCAGGACTCTTAATGCCGTAAAAAGATTTTTATATTATATTGAGCTAAAATATCCGGGAACATTTATAGAAGTGAGTTCGATACCTCCTCGTATCAAAGGCGAAAATCATGATGAAAAAGAGCCGGCATATCTATTAAAAGTTAATTACGATAAATACAATTTAGGTGACAGACCGTATTAACCTAACGCATAAGGGAATTTAAATATTAACTGCTATTTTTGTCAGTAAGAAATTATTTAATTTTTATATGAATATAATCTTATATGACCAATTTTAAAGAAGACCTGCGGAGCATTAAAGCTTTTATTTTTGATGTAGATGGAGTTCTTACCAATGGAAGCATATTCCTTGATCCCGGGGGTGAGTTTATTAGAACAATGAACATCAAGGACGGCTATGCCATACAATATTGTATTAAGCACGGGTATCCCGTGGCTGTGATAACCGGAGGAAATTCGAAAACTATTAAAAAGCGGTTTGAGAACCTTGGAGTAAAAGATGTTTACCTGAGATCTTTAAATAAAATTAATGATTATGAACATTTCAGATCCAGGTATAAGCTTGAGCATAAAGATATACTGTTTATGGGTGATGATATACCTGATTATGAGATCATGAAAATAGCAGGCGTCTCTACTTGTCCGGTCGACGCAGTCGAAGAAATAAAGCAGATTTCAAAGTATATCTCTGATAAAAAGGGAGGGGAAGGATGCGTCAGGGATGTTATTGAACAGGTACTCAGACTACATGGCAAATGGATGATTAATGGGGCATATTCATGGTGAAATAATCCCAAAAATAGATGAATAACCTGCAGCCCGCTTATATAAATGCTTTTCTTAGATTAGTACGCTGGCAGAACTTGATTATTATAGCAGTTACCCAATATCTTGTAAGATACTGTATTCTTGCTCCTATTTTGAAATTTGGAGATCTTTCACTCCAGCTTAACGGATTCTGTTTTTTCATGCTTGTATTGTCAACAGTGTTAATAGCAGCAGCCGGCTATGTTATTAATGACTATTTTGACAGGAAGACAGATCTTGTTAACAAGCCTGATGAGGTAATTGTCGGTAAAAAGATAAAAATAAGATATGCAATGGCTTTGCATATAATATTCAATATTATAGGAATAGGCACAGGATTTTATCTGTCAATAAGGATTGGGGAGCCATTACTGGGTCTGATATTTGTGACAACAGGCGGATTACTTTGGTTTTATTCAACCACATATAAAAGGCAGCTGTTGATAGGCAATATTATTGTGGCACTTCTTACAGCCCTGGTACCGTTAATAGTATTCTTATTTGAATACCCGTTGCTTAAAAGTTCATATAATGGATTGTTTACGGTTTTCGGGTCAATCATCAGGTATTTGACAGCATGGATATTGGGCTATTCAGGATTTGCATTTCTGCTGACACTGGCCAGGGAAATAATTAAGGACGCCGAGGATTTTGAAGGCGATCATGCCTACGGTAACCAGACAATACCGATAGTCGTTGGTACAAAATATACAAAAGGGATAATTGTAATTTTATTAATCATTACCCTAATTACAGTATTTTATATTTATTTCACATATCTGACCAATAAGTTTACATTATATTTTATCTGCATAATGCTGGTAATTCCTTTAATATATGATGTTTACAAAGTAATAAGGGCAGATACAAGGAAGGATTATAATATTGCAAGCCTCATAACAAAGATCATTATGATAAACGGACTTTTATACGCCTTGCTTGCTAACCTGGTCATCCCACGGTTTTAATAAAAACGGATTATCGTGGATATTCAGGAAAAATTTAAAAAATACAATATTATTCTGGCATCGAAATCACCCCGCAGACAAAAGCTGCTTAAAGAACTGGGATTAAAATTTAAGGTTATTTCAGAACTGCCGGTAAAAGAAAATTATCCGCCAACTCTGGCTTGTGAGGAAATACCGGTATACCTGGCAAAACTTAAAGCACAGTCCTGCATCGATTTTATTGATTCTGATACAATACTTATAGCCGCTGATACTATAGTATGCCTCAATAATGAAATATTGGACAAGCCCCGGGACTACCGGGATGCTTTCAGCATTTTAAAAAAACTATCAGGAAAGAAACACCAGGTGATCACAGGCATTTGCATAAAATCAAAATATAAAGAAACAGCCTTCATTTCAAAATCAGATGTTTACTTTAAAATCCTGGCTGATTCAGAGATAGATTATTACATTAGAACATATAAACCTTTTGATAAGGCTGGTTCATATGGCATCCAGGAATGGATTGGATATATAGGTATTGAAAGAATAGAAGGCTCATATTTTAATATCATGGGTTTGCCAACACAACAATTATATAATGAATTATGTAAATTTATTGAAACTGACTTTTAAAAAAGAATTATGCCAAGAAAGCTCTTTTTAATTTTTATTTTACTGATATGCTGTAATAAACTGATATTACTGTCCGGGGAGGGTATGTGGCTTCCATTTCTTCTTGGAGAACAGAATATTGATGAAATGAATGGGATGGGACTTAAATTATCAGCAGCGGAAATATTCAGTAATAAAGATGCAAGCCTTAAAGATGCAATAGTACTCTTTAATAAGGGATGTACAGGCGAGGTAATTTCTGACAGCGGATTACTGGTAACCAACTACCATTGCGCTTACAGTCATATCCAGGCGCTTAGCACGGTTGACAATGATTATATGACAAACGGGTACTGGGCAAAATCAAGGGAAGAAGAAATACCTCTGACGGATCTTACAGTTTCATTTTTAATCAGTGTTGATGATGTTACGTATAAAGTCCTTAAAAATATTGATATTAACCTTGATGAGAATGCAAGGTTGAAAGTAATCAATGAAAGGATAGACAGCATTAGAGCCCAGGTAGCGGCATCTGAAGATTATACAGTAAAAATAGTGCCTTTTTATTATGGAAACGAATATTATATGTTTGTTTATGAGGTTTTTAAAGATATAAGACTGGTAGGGATTCCCCCTGGTGAAATCGGCAGATTTGGCGGAAATACCGATAACTGGGTGTGGCCGCGCCATACCGGCGACTTTTCACTCTTCAGGATATATGCCGATACCAACAACAATCCGGCTGAATATTCTCCCGGAAATATACCTTATAAACCAAGGAAATACCTGCAAATTTCTTTAAAAGGATGCAGGGAAGGTGATTTCACCATGGCATACGGTTATCCCGGAAAAACATACCAGTTTTTGACTTCCCATGCAATTGCTATGTTAAATGGCCACATCCTGCCACAAAAAATAGAATTCAGGGAGGAAAGGCAAAAGATGATAAAAGCTGCTATGGACAATGACGATGTGGCAAAGATTAAATATGCCGCCAAGTACGAGGACATGAGCAATGCATTGAAAAAATGGACCGGTATCCTGGAGGGCTTTGAAAGGATGAAGATCATTAAGAAGAAAGAAGAACTTGAATTGCAGTTCAAAAAATGGTCTGATTCTGATTCAACACTGAAAACAAAATACGGAACATTAGATTCCGGTTTTGAGCAATTATATAAGGAGTCGTTACCTTTTTATGTCGCAGAGGAGTTTCTGTTTGAAACAGTACTCAGCACAGAATTAATTGAATTTGTTTCCCGCTTTGGAAGTCTCCTTTTATTTTCTGAGATGGATTCGCTTAAAGCATATAATCAAAATGTTGAAAGTCTGAAAAAAGAGGCAGGCAAGTTTTTCCGGGATTATTGTGCAGATATTGATGAGAAGGTATTCGCCAGTATGCTCGAATTTTATTATTATAATGTTGACAATGAATTCCATCCGGAAATAATGGATATAATTTTTAAAAAGACAAAAGGGGACTTTGCAGAATATTCAAAATATATATATTCCAAATCATTATTTGTTGATAAAACAAAGGTTGACAGGCTACTTGAGAATTTTTCCATGGCATCAGCTGCAAAAATTGACGATGATCCCGCATTTCAGGTTTATAGCAGCTTTATTGACGTTTATAAAAACAAAGTCAGACCTCATTTAAATCTAATAGACGCTGAACTGGACAGCCTTTACAGGAAGTATGTCCATGGCCTGACTGAAATGGAACCTCACAGGCAATTTTATCCTGATGCCAATCATACATTAAGACTTAGCTATGGTAATATTGAAAGCTATAAGCCGGAAGATGCTGTTACCTATCGCTATTATACATCATTAACAGGTGTTATTGAAAAAAGCTTCTGTGAAATTCAGGATTATGCCGTACCCGACAGACTTAAGGAACTTTATAATTTAAAAGATTATGGCATTTACGGGACAGACAGTATTATGCCCGTCTGTTTTATTGCAACTAATCATACGTCCGGAGGGAGCTCGGGCAGTCCGGTTTTAAATGGTGAGGGTCAGCTTATAGGAATTAATTTCGACAGAAACTGGGAGGGTACAATGAGTGATTACATTTACGACGAATCAATATGCCGTAATATATCGCTGGATATCAGGTATATGCTGTTTATTGTCGATAAGTATGCCGGAGCAGGAAGATTACTAAATGAAATGACTATAGTTTATTAGGATAAAGGCTATTCCTTTAATTCCGAGTTAAGATTTTTTAATGCTTCTTCAAGCGGTTCATCAGGTTTTATATAATTGTAATCCTCCCAGTAGGCATCGTTATATTCGATTACCTGGTCAGTGAAAATATTCATGGTCTTTGCTACTTCCCTGGGTTTGAATCTTTTTACTTCAAGGGTATCTATATCAGTCACAGCCAGTTCAATTACCGTATTAAAAACCTTACCAAAAAGTTGTTTTTTCTTTCTTATTTTAAACTCTGTCTCACATCTTATAAAATTTAAATAGTATTTGTTGTTAAATTCCTTGAATTTCACAGAGTATTCAGCTTTAATAGGCTTTACATTAATATTCCTGGGTTTCTTTATTACGAAGAAACTGGTAGCCTTTTCTATTTTGTCCTGCTCTAATGAAAAATCCACTGCCTTGACTGCCAGACTGTTAAGGTCAAGATAGATTCTTCCTGTATAGGGAGGATAGTCGTTATTTTTTTTATGGTCAAACTTGATCGCATAAGCCTCCCTGTCATTGTCAATCATGACGTCAGCCATCCTGTAGTTATAATACTTAAAGTTATCAGCTGAAAAAAAGTACGCAGGGTGCTTAACTATATCAAGCAGCAAAGTGGTACCCAGACCAGCCTTCAGTTTAAGAATTACAGTATCTGTACGGTTAATGTCCCTGCTTGTTCTTGCTTTAATAATTTTTATCTGTTCTTTTTCATCGGGCGCAGTATAAGATGATTTATAGGTTTGCAGTACAGCTTCGGATACAATAACGTATCTCCTGGATTCCTTTACCGACTCACGGTAAAATGAAGTCAAAATGGAAGGTTTATTGCTGTAGTTGGCAGGAATATTCTCAATTGCACTTCTTAACAATGATATAGGGTCAATTTTTCTTATGATTACCTCCTGTATGGGTATGAAATCAGGAACCAGGGAAATAACATTATTTTTTGACACAAGATTTATTACCTGCTCTTTAAATAATTCATAACCAATACATGAGACACCAATGCTGTCATAAAGAAAGGAGGGTGAAATTTTCATTATAAATTCCCCGTCGGTATTTGAGACCGTCCCTATACTTTTTCCTATAAGACTGATATTGGCATATTCGACGGGTTTCTGTGTATTTTTATCTATGATTTTCCCCTCGATCTTCAATATTGAAACAGATTCAGGCAGTACTTCACCCTGAATTTTTTCAATGTTACTGCCGTGCTCATATATGACAATATTATTACCTATAACCCTGTATTCCAATGTCTTATTATCAATAATCCTGTCAAGGATCTCCCTGAGCGGCTTGTCCCTGCAATTGACCGAGATTATCCTGTCCGCATCTATCAGTGATGAATTATACGAGAAGTTATAATTTATCTCTTTTTCAATGACTCTGAAAACATCGTAGACTGAATAATTATTTAGAGAAATGTTTAACCTGTAATCGAATATTGAGTCCTGACTATAAGCCAGGCCAATTCCGGAGACGAACAATATAAAAATTATAATTGTGCGGGTAAAACTGTTACAAACATTCGGTACCGGACTTTTAATAATATGGTCAGCAACCACTTCCAACAATGATTACCTTTTCTTTTGTTTTTATTATATTTTCAATCTGAAGATTAAATGATCCTTCAATAACCTTTAATACTGAATCAAGCGATGCATTATTAAAAGTAGCAGTCAATTTGCAATTGGCCATTTCCTGACTGCTGAATTTAATACTCGTGTTATAAACACTCTCTAATTTTTCTGCCACTGTTTCCAGGCTCGTTTCTCTAAAGATTAAGTATTTTGTTTTCCACGAAAGATAATTGATATCTTTATTCTCACTTTTGATAAGTTTTTCTCCTGATAGTGCTCCTATAAATCCGGGTTCAATTAATATGTTATTATCATAGTTATTCTTTTGTGATAATTGCACATTTCCTGATTCAACAAATACTTCAATTTTATTATTTGATGTTCTTGTGTTTATGTTAAATGATGTTCCCAGTACTTTCACCACTGCATCATTTGTAGTTACTGTGAACGGATGAGATTTATTTCTGACGACATCAAAATACGCTTCACCTTTTAAATATACCTGTCTTGACCCGCTTCCGAAGTTGTTTGCGTACCTGATAAAGGTACCGGAATTAAGGTATACCTGTGAACCATCCGGCAATATCAACCGGGATGTATTATCAGCACCAGATTTGATTATCGTATTATTATCAAAATATGACTTAACATATACTTTATAAATGCCAAATGATATTCCTATAACCAGCAATATCGAAACAGCAATCCGCAATGACCGGTAAAGGAATAACTTTGTCGTGTTAACCCTCGTCAGCTCTGTCACAGGAATAAGTTCCGGTTCGCTTTTCAGTATTCTCTGTTTTACATTTTCCCA
>CAZOLY010000022.1:21465-29426 GCA_964580815.1 uncultured Bacteroidales bacterium | reverse complement strand
AAGCTTATTGAAGGAACGTTGTCTTTGATAATTTTTAAACAATTATTCCAGACTTCCTTATGCATTTTTAATTATTTTATTAGGTTTTAGGTGTTTATAATTTCGAGGGACTTATTTATTTCCTATAGCAATTTTGTGAAAAAAAAATTAAAAAAAAAATAAATTTCCTATTGACTTTATTAATAAAAAGATATTGATTTTATTATCAGAATATTAAAATTTCAAAAAAAATAAAAAAAACGTAATTGATTGAATATCAATATATATAATAATAATTAATTTAATAAATTGTTTATTAAACGTTTAATGACCTTTAATTAAAGCTTAAGTTAATTTTTAATGTTAAATTTAATTTAGACTTTGTTTAAATTGAAAATAAAATCGACTTTTTAGTTTTTTTTTTAAACAGTTTTTACTTTGATTTTTTGGATTCATTTTTGCGCCCAAATACTGAGAAATGAACATATTTTTTTGGATGTTCATTAAGGTCTTTTATAAGTATATCAAGGTTCCCGGCAGCATTTTTTAAATTCTGGTAGAGAGTATCATTATTTACAAGCATGCCGGCTGTACCCTGTCCCCTGTTTATTTTTTCAAGTATCACGGATGTTTCAGCAAGTGTTTTGTTTGTATTATTTATCGCAGCCTTAATTTCAGAATTGGCAAGAGAATCGGAGAATGCCGAAAAATTAACTAAAATGGAAGATAATTCCTCACTCTTGTTTCTTAAGGCAGAAGTAATCTTTTCCAGGTTGTCAAGACTTTTTGTTATGTTCCCGTCAGCACCCAGCGAACCGCTAATACTTGCTGTAATACTGTCCAGATTTGCAATTGAATGCTGAATATTAACCAGGGCGGTTTTATCAAGGATGTTCCTGATAATGCAAAGTACAGAATCAATATTGGCAAGTGTTTCTTCGGCCTGGTACTTTATGGGTTCGATAAACGCGGACATCCCTTTATCCAGTCTGCCTTGCAGCGTATCTCCCGGCGACGCTAATTTGCTGCTGTCACTCAGAACCAGAGATATATCCTTAATTTCCGAGATCATGCTAGAGCTTGTAATCAGTGCAATTGAATTTACAGGAATTTTAACTTTCTCTTCCAGTGCGAACCTGACTATTATTTTGCCGGGGTCTTTACTGTCGAAATGAATAGATCTTACATTACCCACTTTGTACCCGTTCAAATATACTATCCCTGATTCCAGCAAGCCCTGAATATTATCATATTCTGCATAGTATTCATCTACCGGTTTGAATATATTTATACCTTTCAGGAAGTTTAATCCCCAGAAAAAACCTATAAGTGTTATCAATGCTATAATACCAATCTTTGCTTCTTTAGATAATTTCATATTAATTCATTTTGTTTATAAAATATTTATAAATATAAGGATACTTTTTTTATATCAGTTACTCTTAAGTTCTTTTAACGCTTTGCTCAGGGGAATTATTTTATCATCCTTAACAGCTATTACAAATGCATCGGGATACTGTGTTTTAACCAATTTGCTGTACTCCACAATTTCTTCATAGGTTTGTTTGTTTCCTACGGCATATTTATATATATCTGATATGCAGAATTCCTGGATATCATTAAAATCCTTGAAGACATCCGAATATGAGGGTATGCGGTGCGTTGATGCAGTTATCTGGACTTTGAAATATATATCAGGATTACGTTTAACGATTTTTAACGGATTATTTACCGAATCATCCGGATATGTACTGAAATTCTCATCACTTCCGGTTCCTTCTGATACACCTTCAGGGAACTCAGCCGAAATATCCTCGTTATTTTGAGGCTCACCCGGATTATTTAGCTGGGTCATAATGCTTCTTGACTCTATTAAGTTCTTGTATTCCCTGAAAGCCCTGAATATGGCAGAGGCAATATAATCCTGGCCCTCTTCAGACATAAGGTATTTTTCTTCAGTTTCATTTGTCAGGAATCCCACTTCCACCAGCACGGCAGGCATCGCAGACTGAGCCAGCACGAGGAATCCCTGTTGTTTTACTCCTCTGTCCTTTCTCTGGGCCCTGTCCCTGAACTGGTCCTGCACATAACTTGCAAAGTTGATGCTATGCCCGAAATATACCTTTTGCATAAGTGCGAGCATTATATAGGTCTCAGGTGAGTTGGGGTCGAATCCTTCATATCTTGTAGAGTAATCATCTTCAAGGAGGATAACCGAGTTTTCACGCTTTGCCACTTCAAAATTTTCTTCTGCCCTGTGAAGTCCCAAAACATATGTCTCTGTGCCCATGGCGTCCTTCCTGGACATGCCATTTGCATGAATAGAGATGTACAAATCAGCATTATTCATATTTGCAATATTGGCTCTTTCATGGAGAGGAACATATTCATCTGTCTTCCGCGTATAAATAACCTTAACATTGGCGAGCCTTGTTTCGATATACTCACCCAGCTTAAGGGCTATGGATAATACTATGTCCTTTTCATTTACATATTTCCCGCATGTTCCGGGATCCTTACCCCCATGTCCCGGATCAATAACAACGGTATCAACCCTGTAGTCACCGTTATTAAAATTGCTCTGTCCCGAGATCATGAAAATAAAGAGAAAAAATGCAAGAATAGCAGCAAATGAACGTTTACTGATAATTATGCTCATTTTTTTTTTATACATTCGACAAACGTATAATTTGTTAGATTTGCTGGTTTATTTTTGAAAATATTTGTGCAAAAATAGTATTAATACTTTTCATAATCTTCAATTATTTTTAAAGAAATAAGACAATAATTACTGAAACCCACTATTTCAAACAATATGCAATAATATTAACTGTTGAAAAAAAATCTGCCTTGCGGTTTATAAGCAGGCTTTAAATTATTTCTTAATAAGCGAAATATTTTTTATGTTTAGTACTCCATATAAAAACAAAAACATACAACCGCAATCTTGTTGCATTTTGAAATTACTGTTCGTCATTGTATTCATAATTCTTATAACTCCTGTTACCCGGGCTCAAGATTCAATTGCTTCCGGGGATACTTCACTTCTGTTGGGCCCCGGCACAATTGCTTACAGCGATACCTTTCTGCTTACAGGCGGTGACACACTGGTTCAGCTTGGCGGAAAGGTAACCGAAGATACTACTATAGAGGCAGCTGCAAAGAAGAAAAAGAAGAGTCCGATTGAATCGGAAGTACTGTACCAATCAAGAGATTCATTTAAGATCTCAATAGCTGAGCAGAAGGTATACCTGTATGGTGAAGCCAAAGTTAATTATCAGAACATTGAACTTACTGCCGATTATATTGTGTTCGACATGACAAATAACGTAGTTATGGCAACAAGCCTTTCCGACACAATGGGAAAACCTACGGGTAAGCCTGTCTTTACGCAGGGAACCGAAACCTTCCAGTCCGATACCTTACGATATAATTTTGAAACACAGAAAGGAGTTATAAAATATGTGTTTACACAGCAGGGGGAAGGATATTTGCACAGTAAACAGACCAAAAGGCTGGCAGACGGACATATAAATCTTAAAGACGGGAAATATACTACCTGTGATGCTGAGCATCCTCACTTTTATATAGGATTGACAAAAGCCATAGCCATACCTGAAAAGAAGATAATCAGCGGTCCTGCTTACCTTGTTATTGAAGATGTTCCGCTTCCCCTGGTCTTACCATTCGGCTTTTTTCCAAACACAAAAGAGAGGTCTTCCGGACTGATAATTCCTACTTATGGTTATGAACAAAGGCGCGGACTATATTTACGAAACGGAGGATGGTATTTTGCAATCAACGATTATTTAGACCTTAGTCTTATGGGTGATGTTTATTCTCATGGAACATGGGGTATAAGTGCTTCTTCAAAATATGTTAAACGATATAAATTTACCGGCAATTTCAGTGGCCAGTATTATGAGAACGTTATTGAAAATGAAACTCCGGTTGACACCAAATCAACGGATTATTCTATAAGATGGAGTCACACCCAGAGTCCCAAGGCAAATCCCACACGTTCATTTTCGGCAAGTGTAAATGTCTCATCCTCTTCATATGATAAGAACCATAGCTATGGCTTTACAGATTATGTTACAAACACAAAAAGCTCGAGTATAACTTTTTCCAAAAAGTGGACAGGGACACCTTTTAACCTGGCGGCGAGCCTGAACCACTCCCAGAACAATTTAAACAACTCGGTAAATATGAACCTGCCGAAGGTTTCATTTAATATGAGCCGTATTTATCCGCTGAGGTTCGGAAAAAGCAGCGGCAAGTTCAAGTGGTATGAGAATATACAGCTCAGTTACTCTGCAAATTTCGAAAACCGCATAAGTGCAATAGATTCAACTTTGTTTACGGAAAAAACGCTGCATAATATGAAAAACGGTTTTACCCATTCCATACCGGTTACCATGGCCAATCTTAAGCTGTTTAACCTGATAAATATCAATCCTTCATTGAATTATAAAGGTGTTTTATATGGAAGCCACATAGAAAAGTCGGTTCCTGATACGGCATTTTTTTATCACGGCGGCAAATCGGGAATTGTTGTTGATACTGTCAGGGGACTAAACTATGCCCAGGCTGTTGTTCCTTCTATTAGTTTCTCTGTAAATCCAAAACTTTACGGGATGATACAGTCTGCGAATGAAGAATCATATTTTATGGCTCTCAGGCATGTCATGACACCATCCATAAGTTTTGGTTTCACCCCTGACGTGTCACGCTTAATGCCTGAGTATTACAGGAAGGTAAAGTATCCTTCATCCGTTCAGATAACTCCTGAAGAATATGAATATTCCATATTTGAGGGTTACATATATGGAACACCTATGGAATCAGGAAAGAGCGGTTCCGTGAGTCTCGGTCTGAATAATAACCTGGAGGCAAAAGTAAGGCCAAAAAATGATACCACGGGAACTCCCAAAAAAATAAAACTGATTGAAAATCTGAATTTTGCGGCCAGCTACAATCCTTTTATTGAAGATAAAAGGTGGTCGAACATAAGTATGACCGGCTCAACAAGATTATTACAGAATATGATTAATCTCAGAATTAACAGCACATTCAGTCCCTATGCCCTCGATAGCCTGGGCAAGGAATCAAATTTATACCTGCTTAAAGAGTCGAAAAAACTTGCAAGGCTCACAAGGGCGGGAATTGACATTAGCATGTCATTAAGGTCAAAATCCGGTGGCAAGAAGCAGGAGGAAAAAGAAGTTCCCGAATCACGGGCGCCCGATATGTTGCGGGATACGGAAGACGAAGATTATGGTGACTATGTTGACTTCAGCGTTCCATGGAGCTTATCGGTAGCATATAACTGGTCATATTCAAAACCCGGGTTTGCTGCTTCAAAGTCAATTGTAAGCACTATCCGGTTATCAGGGGATGTCAGCCTGACAAAAAAGTGGAAAATCGGCGGTAACACAGGCTATGATTTTGAAGAAAAGAAGATAACTGTTACTAACTTAAATATACACAGGGATCTGCACTGCTGGGAGATGCGGTTTGCAATAGTACCCTTTGGTCCCCATAAGCACTATTCTTTTACAATTAACGCCAAATCAGCTATTCTTCGTGATTTGAAGTACGATAAAAAGAAGAGCTGGTATGATTATATGTAGTCTTGCCCCGGGTATTACTCTGCTACAATCTCAAAAGGTATTTCTGCCTGTACTTCTTTATGAAGCCTGACCAGTGCGGTATATTTACCCACCTCTTTTATTAATTCTTCCTTGAAAGTAATATTTTTTCTGTCTATTTGATATCCTTTTTCTTTAAGGGCTTCTGCTACCTGGACAGTATTAACAGATCCGAATATCTTTCCTTTTGAACTGGTTTTGGCTCCAATTGTGAGTTTAAGCTCTTTAAGCTTTTCAGCAAGCTCCAGGGCTTCATTTTTTATTTTTTCTTCCTTGTGCGCTTTCTGCTTTGTTATTTCTGTATGTGCTTTTTTAATTGAAGGAGTAGCACCTGTTGCCAGTCCTTTTGGTATGAGGTAATTCCGGGCGTACCCGTCTTTTACTACCACAACTTCGTCTTTATAGCCCAAGCCTGGTATATCCTGTTTTAAGATTATTTCCATTATTAGCCGGATTTATTTCAATAGATCAGTAACATATGGCAGCAATGCAATGTGCCGGGCCCTCTTTACGGCGGTAGCCAGTTTACGCTGGTATTTTAATGAGTTTCCCGTAACTCTCCTCGGCAGTATTTTGCCCTGCTCATTTAAAAATTTCTTTAAGAACTCGGGATCTTTATAATCAATATATTTAATCCTGTTTTTCTTAAAACGGCAATATTTTACCTTTTTAATTTCTACAGCAGGCGGTGTTAAATATCTTATCTCTGATTGATTCTGGCTCATTTTGATTCCTCCTTTACCGGTTCTGCAACCTCTTTTTTGGTTTTCCTTTTTTCACTGTATTCCACGGCATACTTATCCAGTTTAACTGTCATAAATCTTATGATACGTTCATCTCTCCTGTAATCAGTCTCAAGTTTCGGAATAAGTTTGCCGTCACTTTTAAATTCTATCAGGTAATAAAAGCCTGTGGATTTTTTCTGGATAGGGTATGCCAGTTTCCTGAGGCCCCAATTCTCCTCGTTTATTATCTCTCCTTTATTATTTGTTATAATAGCTTTAAATTTATCAACCGCTTCCTTCATCTGAGTTTCAGACAAAACGGGAGTTGCTATGAAAACGGTCTCGTACTGATTTGTCATATTCAATAAATTATACAATATAAAATTTCAGGGACGCAAAAGTATGAACTTTTTTGTTCTATTCAAACAAAAAGAAAATGATTTTTAAATATTTATTAAAAACAGGCATGGTAAATTTCTTTTCGTTTTAAGTTAATATTTAAATATATTTGCCAAATCATACTCATTAGTGCATGGAAAATTTCATTGTCTCTGCGAGAAAATACAGGCCTGATACTTTTAATTCGGTGGTCGGACAAGCTTCTATAACTGCCACCTTAAAAAATGCAATAAAGACAAAACAAATAGCTCATGCTTTTCTGTTTTGCGGCCCCAGGGGTGTAGGAAAAACCACATGTGCAAGGATATTCGCCAGGACAATAAATTGTATGAACCTTACTGACAATATTGAGGCCTGCAATAAGTGCGAATCATGTAAATCATTTAATGAATCAAGGGCTTTTAATATCCATGAGCTTGATGCAGCATCCAACAACACTGTTGATGATATGCGCAACCTGATAGACCAGGTCCGCATTCCTCCCCAGGTAGGCAAGTACAGCATTTATATTGTTGATGAAGTACATATGCTCTCTCAGGCTGCTTTTAATACATTCCTTAAAACCCTTGAAGAACCTCCTCCATATGCTATATTTATCCTGGCCACTACTGAAAAACACAAGATCATCCCTACTATTTTATCACGGTGCCAGATTTATGATTTTAACAGGATTAAGGTTGAGGACATAGTCAGCTACCTGGAGTTCATATCAAAGAAGGAAGGGGTTGAATATGAAAGGGATGCTTTTAATCTTATTGCATTGAAAGCTGACGGTGCAATGCGTGATGCCCTGTCTATTTTTGACCAGCTTGTAAATTTGCTGAACAGGAAAATTACTCATAAAGGAGTTATTGAGAGTCTTAATATCCTGGATTATGATTATTATTTCAGTTTAACTGAAGCCTTCCTTGAGCGGGATGTTTCACGCGCCATTCTTATTTATGACGAAATACTGAATAACGGGTTTGATAGTCTTAATTTTATCAATGGGTTGAGCAATCATTTGAGGGACCTGCTTGTATGTAAAGATAAACAAACCTTGCAGCTCCTTGAGGTGGGTAATACAATAAAGGAAAAATATAAAAAGCAGTCAGAAAAGTGTACACCTGATTTCATATTTAAAGCCCTCGAAATATGCAGTGCTTGTGATATTGGCTACAGGATGAGCATAAATCAAAGACTTCATGTTGAACTTGCACTTGTTAAG
>CAZOLY010000022.1:0-21365 GCA_964580815.1 uncultured Bacteroidales bacterium | reverse complement strand
GTTAAAGAAGATTTCATTTCCGGCCATAAGTTTAAATCGTCAATATCCATAAAAGATACGCTGAAGAATATTGACAGGCTATCCAACGGAAATAATGACTCTGGTGAGCCTGAAGGTATTGAGCCGCAGGAGCCGGAGGATAGAAAGGGCAATATTGGCATCTCTGACGTTATACTGCAGAGCCTGTGGAATGAATTTGCCGAATCGGTAAAAGACAGTATGCCCAGGATGTACAGCACATTAACAAGCCGGAAGCCGGTCTTGGACAATAATGGCACAATTGAACTTGAATTAAGAAACAAGGTACAGTGTGATGATTTCAATTCAAAAATTAAATCCGAATTGTTAGGTTTCCTTAAGGAAAGATCCGGTTACAGTGCCCTGAATATTGAAGCGAAAATTGAAAAGGGAGTGCGCGAAACTAAAAAACCCTATACAGCTGATGAAAAATTTAATTATCTCAGCGAAAAAAATCCGGTATTAAAGAAACTTAAACAGGAGTTTAACCTCGATTTTGAATAAGTATATCATACATTTTTAAAAAATTATCAGATGGATGGGCAAAAAATAACAATGAGCGGTGGAAAGTTAAATATCCCGGATTTCCCGGTTATACCTTTTATTGAAGGAGACGGTACAGGTCCGGATATCTGGGCTGCTTCTGTCAGGGTGTTTGATTCGGCAGTAGAAAAAGCATACAAAGGTACCAGGAAAATAATATGGAAAGAAGTTCCTGCAGGTGAAAAATCATATAAAAAGTCCGGTGAATGGCTGCCCCGGGAAACGCTGGATACAATAAAAGAGTACCTTGTTGCAATAAAGGGTCCCCTCACTACTCCGGTTGGCGGGGGGATACGTTCTTTAAATGTGTCATTGCGGCAATTGCTTGATTTATATGTATGCCTTCGTCCTGTACGATATTATAAAGGTGTTCCCTCTCCCGTCCGGAATCCTCAAAAAACAGATATGGTTATATTCAGGGAAAACTCTGAAGATATCTATGCGGGAATAGAATGGATGATGGGTACAAGCGAGGCGGAAAAGATTAAATCCTTCCTGATTAATGAAATGGGAGTTACCAGGATAAGGTTTCCTGATACTACATCAATAGGGATAAAGCCAATATCAAAAGAAGGTACTGAAAGGCTCATGAGGGCCGCAGTTAATTATACCATAAGGCATGATCTGCCTTCAGTTACTTTGGTGCATAAAGGTAATATTATGAAGTTCACAGAGGGTGCTTTTCGTGACTGGGGCTATGAGCTGGCAAAAAGTGAATTTGGAGCCGTACTGATTGACGGGGGGCCGTGGTGTTCATTCAAAAATCCCGGGACAGGAAGAGAGATAATCGTTAAAGATGTTATTGCAGACGCCTTTTTACAGCAAATACTGACAAGACCTTCGGAGTACTCAGTGATTGTTACTATGAACCTTAACGGTGATTATATCTCGGATGCCCTGGCAGCAATTGTCGGAGGTATTGGAATAGCCCCGGGGGCGAACATTAATTATGAAACCGGACATGCGGTATTTGAAGCTACGCACGGCACGGCACCGAAATATGCCGGACAGGATAAGGTAAATCCAGGCTCGCTGATATTATCGGGGGTAATGATGCTCGATTATATGGGATGGGAGGAAGCTTCACGGCTAATCATCAAAGGGCTGCAGTCATCAATAGCAGCCAGGAAGGTGACATACGATTTCGAAAGGCTCATGGAAGGGGCAAAAGTTTTAAAAACTTCTGAATTCGCTACCGAAATAATCAATAATATGTAGAATAGGTATCTATTTATCTCCCATGCATGTACCAACGGCCCTTGCACTTTTTATCCATTCATGATCCGGCGGTACTGTCTTTCTCTGTCCCACAACTTTTTCAAGAGGCACAGGCACTGTTCCATGACCTCTTATTGCCACCATAACGCCGAATATTCCCTTTTCTATATAGTCGGCGCAGGCTGTGCCCAGCTGTGTTGCCAGGAGTCTGTCAGCTGCCGAAGGTGTTCCTCCTCTTTGAAGGTGACCTAATATAGTCACCCTGGATTCGAGGCTTGTCAGATCCTCAAGCATAGCTGCCAGCCTCAGTGTACTGCCTTCCTGTAATGATCTGACGGCTGCCAGTTCAGATTTAAGCTTTGTTTTATCTTTTATATTCCCATTCTTTTTTAATTTATTACTCATTTGTTTCAAAGCTGCATCCTGCTCTTTTGATTTTGCTCCTTCTGCAACAGCGACAATGCTGAAGGGTGAGCCATGCCTGCTTCTTTTTAATATAGATTCGGCAACAACGTTAATGTCGTATGGTATTTCAGGAATCAGTATAACATCGGCCCCACCCGCCAGTCCGGCACCCAGGGCCAGCCATCCTGTAGAATGGCCCATTATCTCCACAACTATAATCCTGTGATGACTGTGCGCTGTGCTGTGCAGCCTGTCAATAGCATCAACGGCTATGCTTAATGCCGTATCAAAGCCAAAAGTTATATCAGTCAATACTACATCGTTATCAATAGTCTTGGGCAGGGTTATTATGTTTAATCCTTTATTTATAAGCTTATATGCATTTTTCTGAGTGCCTCCCCCACCAATGCAAACAAGGCAGTCAAGATGATGCTTTTCGTAATTATTGACTATCGCATCCCTCATGTCAAGTGTCTTTCCTCCAACAGGCATCTTATGAGGTTTATCGCGACTTGTACCAAGTATAGTGCCTCCAAGTGTAAGTATTCCCGAAAGGGTCTGCCGGTTAAGCTGGACTGTACGGTTTTCCATCAACCCGCGAAATCCGTCCCTGAATCCTATAATCTGCATTCCGTACTTTCCGTCAGCAGCTTTGCCAATGCCTCTTATGGCTGCATTTAAACCCGGACTGTCACCGCCTGAAGTGAGAACGCCAATATATTTTGCCATTTTCCTGAATTTAATTTATAATATTAAATATACTAAAAATCATTAATTTTATTATAATCATTAAATATGTACGGTCAACCCTAACAAAAACAAAAAAGTATAAAGTGCAAAGTACAGACTGGTTTAAAGATTCAATAATTTATCATATTCTTATTGACAGGTTTGCAGGATATAAATCTCCCGAAGACTGGAATAAACCTGTTTTTCTGGGCGGCAATATTAAAGGTGTCACCGGGAAGCTTGATTACCTCATTGAACTGGGAATAAATACCATCTGGCTTTCACCTTTCTGTAAAGCCAGTGCATATCACGGTTATCATATAACAGATTTTTTCAGTACGGATCCTCGATTCGGTACGGAAAAGGACCTGAAAGAGCTTATTTCAAAAGCTCATAAAGCAGGTATAAGGATTATGGCCGATTTTGTTCCTAATCATTGTTCATCACAACACCCCTTTTTTCTTGAATCACTGAAAAATAAAGGAAGCAGGTACTTTAAATGGTTTTATTTTATAAAATGGCCGGACAGATATTTGTGCTTTCTGGATTTTAAACAGCTTCCAAAATTAAATACTGAAAATCCCGAAACATTTGAACATATTGTAGAATCGGCCAAATACTGGCTTAAATGCGGGATTGACGGGTTCAGGCTGGATCATGTGGTCGGATGTTCAAATATGTTCTGGAAGAAATTTGCAAAAGAAATAAAGAATTCGTATCCCGGATCTGTTCTTATTGGTGAAGCATGGATCCAGGGAATAAGTTACAGGCTGCTGAAGACTATTAATATTAAGAATAAATATTTTAAATGGTTGCTTGGCATGAGCCAGCCGGGCATACAAAAAGGGTACGCCGGCATACTGGACGGAGTGCTTGATTTTAATTTCAGAAACAGAATTATTGAATATATTGCATGGAAAGAAAAGCCTGAAGACTATAGCAGTATTTTGTCATGTTCATTAAGCAAATATTACAGGAAATTTCCTTCCGGTTTTTACCTGCCCGGATTTGTGGATAACCATGATATGAGCAGGTTCATGTTTGAATGCGGTCAGGATAAGGAAAAGCTAAAAAGGGCGTTAATGCTTCAGTTTATATTGCCACAGCCTCCAATTATTTACTATGGCACTGAAGCGGGATTATCACATGATAAGCCCGTAATGTTAAATGAGCCGTATTCTGACCTGAAAGCCCGCAAACCTATGCCCTGGGGAAACACAGACAGGGAACTAACGGAGTTTTGCAAAGGTCTGATAGGAAAAAGAAGAAAATCCAGTTAATTTTAAGCTATATTTGGAATTTTTACTGATAACTGATAAATTTCAAATTTTAAACCTGATACAGTCAAATAAGGAGTTATAAAATGGACAGTAAAGAATTAGGATTAATAGTTCCGCAGCAGCTTCTGGGCCTTGAAGACCTGCATTACGGGTTCTGGAATAAAGGTCAGAAACCGGCTATTGCAGACTTTGTGCAGGCGCAGAAACGATATTCAGATTTTATTTTAAAAGCGATCAAAGAATCAGCAGGTAATAAATCCGCGAGGTTGCTTGATGTGGGCTGCGGTACGGGGGCTATGATATATGAACTTGCAAAATCAGGATACAATGTTGACGGTGTTATACCATCTGCCTTTTTAAAAGAGAAAATAGAGCAGCGGCTGCAGGATGTCAGCATCACTAACAAATCCGTTATTTATGACTGTACGTTTGAGAACTTTCCTGAGGAGAAGCGCCTTAAACAGTATAATTTGATATTCTTCAGCGAGAGTTTTCAGTATGTTTCAATGAAAAAGAGTCTTCCCGTTTTAAAATCACTTCTGGCAAAGACAGGAAAAATAGTGATATGTGACTTTTTTAAAACAGTCCATCATGGAGATGGAGGCCCCGGTGATAAAAGTATGGGAGGAGGACACCGCCTGAATGAATTTTATGAATTGGTTGAAGGCAGTTTTAAAATAATCAGGGATGAAGATATCACTGAAAATGTAAGTCCCAATCTTGAACTTCTTAACGATATTCTCATGAACAGGATCAATCCTGTGATTCAGTATATAGACATTTTCCTGTCCGGGAGATACAGGTTTATTTACAGGTTTCTGAAATTTTGTTTCAGGAAGAGGCTCAAAAAGCTGAGATTCAAATATTTCTCAGGATACCGCAGTAAAGAAACATTTGAAAAATATAAAACATATCATTTAATAATTCTTGAGAATAAGTCTTAGAATATGGAAATAACTGAAAATGTAAAAAAAAGACTTTTACTATCCCAGAAAAATGAGATTACAGAGTATTACATTTATAAAAAGCTTGCAGGTAAGGCAGATGATAAAAACAGGGAAGTCTTATTAAAAATATCCGAAGATGAGCTTAATCATCACAATATATGGAAAGAACTCACAGGAAAGGAAGTAAGGCCAAATAAATTTAAGATTTTTAAATATTATTTCATAAGCCGGGTATTCGGACTGACATTCGGTCTTAAATTGATGGAGCGCGGAGAGGAAAATGCCCAGGTGTGTTACAGGGCACTGGGACTTAAATCTTCAGACATGGACAGGATCATAGATGAGGAGAATGGTCACGAAGATGAACTTCTTAAGATGCTGGATGAAAACTATCTTAAATACACAGGTTCAATAGTTCTTGGGTTGAATGATGCGCTTGTTGAGCTTACAGGGGCACTTGCCGGATTTACGCTGGCCTTGAAGAATGCGAAATTAATAGCACTGGTCGGACTGGTAACGGGTATAGCAGCGGCTTTATCAATGGCTTCTTCAGAATATTTATCTACAAAGGCCGAAGGTGACGAAAAGTCACCTGTAAAAGCATCGGTTTTTACGGGGATAGCATATATCTTAACAGTATTACTGCTTATCTTTCCCTACCTTATATTTACCAACTATTTTGTATGCCTGGCAATTACGCTGCTGGTAGCAGTATTTATAATTTTCATTTTCAATTATTACATATCCATAACCAAGGATCTGTCTTTCAAAAGGCATTTCCTTGAAATGATATTACTAAGCTTTGGTGTAGCTGCCTTAAGCTTTTTTATAGGATATATACTCCGTTATTTCCTGGGAGTGGAAGAATAGAAGACCCGCCACTAAGGAAATATGCCACGAAGCCTGACGGCGGTTGCGACTCTTGTTACTGCCAGTCTGTAAGCTGCGTTCCTGAGCGATACTTTCTTTTCCTTAGCAACTTTTAATACGTTTTCAAATGTATTAAGTATAATATTTTTCAGTTCTTTATTCACCCTGTTTAAATCCCAGTAATATGCATTTATATCCTGCACATATTCAAAATAGGAGACTATTGCCCCTCCTCCGTTTGCAAGGATATCGGGTATAACGGTTATCCCACTTTTTTCCAGTATCTCATCCGCTTCAGGCGTTGTTGGTCCGTTTGCCCCCTCAAGAACCACCTTGCACTTAATATCTTTTGCATTGTTTTCAGTGATCTGATTTTCTGTAGCTGCCGGGATTAGTATATCGCAATTAATACTGAAAAAATCCTTGTTGGGAAGAATTTTTAAGGATTTATCCTTAAAATCAATAAATGACTTTCCGCTTCCTACCCATTCAAATAACTTATCAACGTTGATACCATTTTCAGAATAGAGAGTACCGGCCTGGTCAGAGATTGCTATAACTTTGTTCCCATTTTGATGCAGTTTTTTAGCTATAACCGAACCTACTTTTCCAAACCCCTGCACAGTAGTAGTCATAGATTTGAGATCGATGTTCAGTTTTTTACAGTATCTTTCGATTATAAAAAAAAGTCCGGTTCCCGTGGCTTCGCTTCTTCCCGGGGAGCCGCCAATTTCTATAGGCTTGCCTGTAACCACGCCCGGTATTGTCTTCCCGTACTGCATTGAATATGTGTCCATCATATAGGCCATTGTCTGCTCATTTGTTCCTACATCGGGGGCAGGAACGTCCTTATCGGGACCAATAATGTTTATGATCTCAGCAGTATACCTCCTGGTAATACGTTCCAGCTCCCGTGGTGATGTTTTGGCGGGATTGACACATACTCCTCCCTTTGCCCCTCCCAGGGGCAGATTATGAAGACTTGTTTTCCAAGTCATCCACATTGCCAGTGCTTTAACCTCGTCAAGGGTTACCAGTTCACTGAAGCGCACTCCTCCTTTCCCCGGTCCGCGGATGGTTGAATGCTGAACCCGGTAACCTTCGAATATTTTGAATGTTCCGTCATCCATAACAACAGGTATGGATACTATCAGTGAACGTTCCACTCTTTTCAGAAAATTAAGGATATTAGGATCAAGATCCATCTGGCGTGCAACAATTTCAAGTTGCTTTTTGGCCATTTCAAAAGGATTCATAACTATTATGTATTGATTATCCTTTAAAAGTAATTAATTTTCTTCATTTTTTAATAACCTGCTTTTAACTATGGTCATATCTTTTTTGAGATTAGCGACTGTCTTGAGAAGTTCATCCTGCGGCAGGGCAGGTTCCGGAATCTCAGAGCTGATATAATGAACGAACTTCCAGACTTCCTTAACTTCATTTACAGTTATATCATATGGTTCGTACACCGGATTCAGGGAATAAAGCCTTAACTTATTTTCTTTTTTTATCATATTTTCCACGATCTTAAATACAATACCTTCGTCAAGGGTAAGGATAATGTATCCATGCCCGCTAATAATAGTATTCCAGTCCTGCACAAATTCACCCGTAACCCATGCACCATGCGGAATAGGTAACATGGAATCACCGTTCAGCTGGAAAGTGCGGTATTTCTTTTGTCTGGACAGGAAGGGAAGGCTAAACACCGGCAGTTCCTTAATAAATTCGGGATCGGCAAAACCTGTAGCATATCCGGCTTTGGCCTTTTCAGGCACCAGCTCTATGTTTTCTTCATTCCTGCTATTGACTGTAGTTGCCAGTACGCGGATGTTGCTGCCCCTGAGGTAAACATCTCCTCCTCTCTCCAGTTGCGAAAGCTGGCTTTCAGACAGAGACCCCAGATCGACTAAAACAAGGGTGTCAATTGCAATACCAAAATATTTTGAAAATGCAATCAGTACGTTTACTGTTGGCAGGCTGACCTCGTTCTCATAACCGCTGAGGGTGGAACGTTTCATTTTCAACGCATGAGCCACCTCATCCTGGGTGCGGCCTTTGCGTTTACGCATTAGTTTGATGTTGCTGCTGAAGTACATATTTTTAAGAATAATAAAAATTAATTTCTAATAGTTTTTTTATAAAAAATGATTATATTATAATCTTATAATTTGATTATTATGTAATCAAAAATAATACAATTAATTGAAAAACAAAAAATTTTATTTAAAAAATTGTAACAATAAAATAAACAAGCTTTATTCATGATGCAGTTCAACGGCGAAAGAAATATTATACACATGGACCTGGACACGTTTTTCGTGTCGGTAGAGCGGCTGATAAACAGCAAGCTTAATGGAAAGCCGGTAATTATAGGGGGTAATTCGGGCCGCAGTGTGGTTGCCAGTTGCAGCTATGAGGCCAGAAAATACGGGGTACATTCAGCTATGCCCATGAAAATGGCCCTTATGCTTTGTTCCGATGCTATTGTAATAAGGGGAGACCTTGAGGTTTACAGTAAGTATTCGAAAATAGTCACGGAGATCATTGCGGAGAGGGCCCCGGTATACGAAAAGGTCTCTATTGATGAACATTACATTGATATTACGGGGATGGACAAGTTTTTTGGCTGCCTGAAGTGGACAAAGGAATTGAGGCAGTCTATCTTAAAAAATACGGGCCTTCCCATATCTTTTGGGTTATCTGTAAATAAGACAGTCTCAAAAATAGCAACAGGAGAGGCCAAGCCTAACGGGGGAAAGGAAGTCCCCGGCATACTGGTGAAGCCTTTCCTGCATCCCCTACCCATAAAAAAAATTCCCATGATTGGGGACAGGACTTATCATTTATTGCGGTCCATGGGAATTGTGACTATTGGTACCCTGAGCATGATTCCGCCTGAAATAATAGAAAAAGTCCTGGGCAGAAATGGCATTGAAATCTGGAAAAAGGCAAACGGTATAGATGCTGCCCCGGTTAAGCCTTATTCCGAACGAAAATCAATAAGTACTGAAACGACCTTTGACGAAGATACAACTGATATTAAGAAGCTTAATGAAATACTGGTGGGAATGATCGAAAGAACAGCATTTGAACTAAGGCGGAAACAACGCCTTACTTCCTGTGTAACTGTAAAAATACGTTATTCGAACTTTGACACGCATACTTTGCAAAAGCGTATTCCTTATACCTCATTTGACCATAAGCTTATTGAGGTAGCCAGGGAACTGTTTCAAAAACTCTATCAAAGAAGAATGCTGATACGATTGATTGGGATAAAATTAAGTCATTTAATACAGGGGACCCCTCAACTGGATTTATTCGAAGATACTCCCAAAACGGTAAATCTTTACCAGGCAATGGATATGTTAAGAAACAGGTATGGGAAAAGATCAGTGATAAGAGCGGTGGGATTAACGATTTAAGATTTGTATTGATGTACCTGAACTGTCATTCATATTACAGCTTGCGGTATGGGACAATGCCCGTGGAAAAGCTGGTTTGCGAGGCAAAAAGGAATGGAATACCTGCCCTTGCACTTACCGACATTAACAATACCATGGGCACAATAGATTTTGTGAGGGAATGTAAATTAAACAATATAAAACCTATTGCAGGCATTGAATTCAGGGATGATCAAAACAAACCGCTATATACTGTTATAGCAAAGAATAACGCGGGGTTCAGGGAAATAAACGAATTTCTTACGTGGCACAACCTCAACGATGCTTCTCTCCCCCCCTGTCCCCCTGTTTTCAGCAATGCATACGTTGTATACCCGTTTCAGTCAGAGCTGCCCCGTAAATTGAAGGAAAACGAATTTGTAGGACTCAAACCCGGCGACACAAGAAAACTTATTTCCTCAAGGTTTCGTTACAACCAGTCGCAGCTTATTGCTTTTCAGCCTGTAACTTTCTGTGAAGATACTGATTACCTGTTGCATAAACATCTCAGGGCAATTGATAATAATACTTTGCTGAGTAAACTCACACCTTCACAACTCGCTTCTCCCTCGGAAAAATTACTTCCTCCCGACCTTTTATGCATTGCTTATGAAGATTACCCCCAGGTAATAAGGAACACTGAAATGCTCATTGAAGAATGCAGCATTAATTTCGATTATAATACTGTTAAAAACAGGCAGACATTTACAGGAAGCAGGTATGACGATAAGATTTTGCTGGAAAAGCTGGCTTATGACGGACTGGCTTACCGTTACGGAAAGTCCGGTAAAGAAGCATTAAACCGTGTAAAACATGAACTGCAGGTGATTGACAAACTCGGATTTTCGGCATATTTCCTGATCACATGGGATATTATACGTTATTCGATGAGCCGGGGATTTTATCATGTGGGAAGGGGCAGCGGGGCTAACAGCATTGTGGCATATTGCCTAAAGATCACTGACGTCGACCCTATTGAGCTGAATCTCTATTTCGAGCGTTTTATTAATCCCAAGAGAACAAGCCCACCTGATTTTGATATTGATTATTCGTGGAAAGACCGCGATGAAGTCCAGGATTATATCTTTAAGCGTTATGGGGAAAAGTATACCGCGTTGCTGGGTACCATCAGCACCTTCAAAGGCCGGTCTATTCTCCGTGAGCTCGGGAAGGTTTACGGGTTGCCTAAAGAGGATATTGACCGCCTTGTGGACGAGCCATCTGCAGATACAAATAAGAATGATATTACCGAAAGGATGTTCTGCATGGGAAGTCTTCTGATAAATTTTCCCAACATCCGCAGTGTTCATGCAGGAGGAATTTTAGTGTCTGAAGAACCGGTTACATCCTATACTGCCCTTGACCTCCCTCCCAAGGGCTTCCCTACTACGCAGTTTGATATGTATGTGGCTGATGAGCTGGGTTTTGAAAAACTGGATATTCTCAGCCAGAGAGGCATAGGGCATATCAATGAGAGCGTGGAGATTATAATGGAGAACAAAGGAATAAAAGTCGATGTCCACCAGGTAAAAAAATTCAAGGAGGACATGAAAGTCAACGAAAAACTATTCAGCGGGGAAACAAACGGGTGTTTCTATATTGAAAGTCCTGCAATGCGCGGACTATTGAAAAAATTGCACTGCAACAATTATCTGAGCCTTGTGGCTGCAAGTTCCATTATTCGTCCCGGTGTAGCCAAATCAGGAATGATGAAAGAGTATATAAAGCGATTTCATGACCCTGACAACTTTGAATATCTTCATCCCATAATGAAGGAGCAGCTTCAGGAAACCTTTGGTGTAATGGTATACCAGGAAGATGTTATAAAGATTTGTCATCATTTTGCCGGACTGGATTTATCAGATGCAGATATATTACGCAGGGCCATGGCCGGGAGGTTCCGGTCGAAAAAAGAATTTGAGCGTATACGCGGAAAGTTTTTTGATAATTGCAGGGAACGGGGATATGCGGATGAACTTACCCGCGAGGTGTGGAGACAGATTGCTTCCTTTGCAGGTTATGCCTTTTCCAAGGCCCATTCCGCTTCATATGCCGTTGAGAGTTACCAGAGCCTGTACCTTAAGACATACTTCCCCCTCGAATTCATGGTGGCCGTCATAAATAATTTCGGGGGATTCTACCGTACACGCATATATATCAATGAGGCAAGGCGCAGCGGCGGAAAAATACACCTGCCCTGTGTGAATAAAAGCCATTATAAGACATGCATATATGGAACTGACATCTACCTGGGGTTTGTTCATATCATGAACCTTGAATCAAAGGTAGCTGATACTATTGTCGAAAACAGAATAGCAAAGGGCCCCTATAAAAGCCTTGAAGATTTTGTATCACGTATACCGGCTGGAATTGAACAACTGGTTATTCTTATACGCCTGGACGCACTGCGGTTTACAGGAAAGCAAAAAAAACAACTGCTGTGGGAAGCTCATATGTTACTTGGAAAAACCAATAAAGAGCATAATAATAATCTTCTTTTTCACGAAAGGCCCAGGGAATTCAAACTTCCTGAACTTGAGCAGACAAAAACTGAAGATGCGTATGATGAGATTGAATTGCTTGGATTCCCTGTTACAGTCACCTGGTTCGGTTTGTTAAAGACAAAGTATAACGGAAATATTTTTGCCGGGGATCTGATTAATAATGTTGGCAAGACAATAAAGATCCTTGGGGACCTGGTAACCATAAAAAATGTAAGAACTGTGAAGGAAGAATGGATGCACTTTGGCTGCTTTCTTGATGCCAGGGGTGAATTCTTTGATACTGTAAATTTTCCTGATTCACTCAAATATTACCCGTTCAGGGGATATGGGATTTATCTTATCCTGGGGACTGTGGTTGAAGAATTTGGATTTCCCGGCATAGAGGTCAAAAAAATGGCAAAACTGCCATTTGTTAAAGACCCCAGGTACTGATTACCATAATGAGTATTAGGCTGCGATGTACTCGAAAACATCTTTGATAATGTCATAGTGTGTCATATAAAATCTTTGTCTTAGCCATGCATGTAATTTATAAATCTCATATGACTTTAACCACTTTAATGATTTTAATAATTCCTTTCTGAATAATTCCCTGTCATTACTTACTTTTTCGAGTATCAGTTTCTGATGTTCAAGCATAAGGGAGCAGGATTTAATTTTCTTTAAAATACAACATTTTTAACAGAAAATCAAAGGCTAAATTAGATTGACACTGGACATGTTTGTTTTGATTATTTAAATGTATAAACTCAATTAGTTGTTAATTAGTATCATGTTATGAATATATTTTTATTAACAACAAATATTATTTATATTTAATTTATATAATGAAAATAATATATGAATACAACTATTGGAAAATATTTAATAATTATAGGCTTGTTCATAGTCATAATCGGAGTGCTTCTTTATTTCCTGGGAGACAGGATGAACTGGTTTGGCCGCCTTCCCGGAGATATCAGGGTGGAAAAAGAGAATATCAAGATATTCATACCCTTAACAACCATGATCCTGCTCAGTATTTTGATTACTCTTATTCTTAATTTTTTTAAAAAGATCTTTTGAATATTAAATATTTCTTTTTTAAGATCTTTATATTGAGAGGAATTTATATTTTTAACCCTTCAAAAATTTTCAATTAAATTAATAAATATGGGAAAAGGTGACATTAAAACACGAAGAGGTAAATTATTCAGGGGTACTTACGGGGCAAGAAGGCGCAGAAAAAAAGCAAGGAAAAACGTTCCCGAACCTGCAACAAAGATAATAACCACGCAGCCGTCAAAAGCAGCAGCCGCGGAGGCACCTAAGAAACAGCCGAAGGTAATTGAAAAAGAAACTGAGGTTACCGTAGGAGCTGAGGCAGAAAAAGCTAAAGCAGAGAAGGTACCCGAAAAGAGCGAGGTTAAAAAGCCTGAAAAAGTAATGGCGGAAAAAGCTGAGGCGGAAAAAGTGCACGAAAAATTGAAGATAAAAAAAGCTGAGGTAGAGAAGGTACACGGAAAAGTCGAGGCAAAAGAACATGAAAAAATAAAGCAGAAGGTGGTAACTGCCGAATCCAAAGATGTCTCCGAACCGAAGACTGACAAATCCAAAAAGAAACCGGAGCAGCAGAAGACAAAAGCAAAGCCTGATATGGAGAAAGCCGGTAAAGCAGTGAAGAAAGAAGAAGTAGTAAATGAAGAACCAAAGGAAAAGGCTAAAACAAAGGAAATGCAGGCCAAAAAGAAACCCGGACAAACCGGGCAGCAGGAAAAGGCAAAAGACATGACCGGGGAAAAAGCAAAGAAACCACAGGTAAAAAAGCAACCCTCAAAATAACAGAAGAGAATAATTATTAAAGATCTTTCAGGAAAGAGGATATTATAGTGATGGTATCCTCTTTTTTTATTGTTGAAAACTTCTGTTAAATTATGTTAAAACCAACAGGTTAGTAATCAAAGCCTATTGTTTTTTTTCATAATTTTATATAAAAATATATTCAGTGCAGTTAAGAATATAGTCTTTAATTTATCGTTTATAATTTAAATAATTGTTGAGTTATGAAAAAGATGCCGGATTTTTATTTTAAGAAGACTTTCACATTAATAATGATATTAATGTTGCCGGGAATTTTCCTGGCCGGTAAGTCTGTAGCACAGAAGAAAGATAAAGGTCAGCCTGATGTAAAGATAGATGTGAAGAAGGAATATGATGAAAAAGGAAACATGGTGATTTATGATTCAACATACTCCTGGTCATGGTCAGGTAATTCAGATGATATGGATCTTGATTCCCTCTTGGAAAAATTTCACCATCATCTTGAAATATATAATCTTTATGACGATGATTTCTTCCCTCATGCATTTATGTTTCCGGAATCCCCGGATTCCGGTCGCGGGTCCTTTTTTGGCCCTGAAGATTCGACTCTGAGCTGGGAATTTGGCAGTGATACGACATTAAAGAATTATTTTTTTGATGATTTCTATAACTGGAACTTCCCTCCTTTTGATAACGAATACCTGAAGGAATTTTTTAATGATTTTCTTTTTGGATTTCATGCTTTCCCGGGAATGCCTGAAAGTCATTCTCCGTCTTTAAGTCCGGATGATACGACAGGATCCTGGTACGGTCCTTTTGATAATTATTTTCCTGATGATTATTTAAAAGAGCTGGACAGAAGCATACAGGAGATGAGAAAATACTTTGAAAAAAATAACATGCCTTCGCCTTTTATGGATAATTATTTCCTGTATTACGATTTAAGGGATAAACATAACAACAAACAAAAGAAAAATTCTAATATTTCCAAAACATAGACTGCCTTTGTAAACCAATTTGCGTAAATGGCAGTATTACATTCAGTTAAAAAGGCTCGGACAGGCAATTCTCGGAAATTCATTTAATCCTGCTGACTTCATTTATTATATTGCAGGAAGCATTGCCGCCTTGTTATGGATTTTATTAATAAAAAGGATTGCTAAATGTTGAGGCAATAAGTTACTTAACGAAGGAGGTACATTTTTTTTGCCTGTGAAAGATCACCTGACTGTATCTGGTAAAAGTAAATCCCGTTTGATACTTTTCTGCCATTGTAATCCCTTCCATTCCACTTAATTGAATGACCGCCTTTTACATACTTTCTGTCGGCAAGTTCATTAATCTCCTGCCCCAGTATATTAAATATTTTAATCTTTACAGTCATATTTTCGGGGATCTCAAAGTTAATCTCCGTTTCTGAGCCGAAAGGATTAGGATAATTCTGCTGCAAAGCAAACTGATAATTGAAATCCCCAAATCCCTGGTATAATAAAACCGGCGTATCAAAATCCAGCTCATCAACAGCATAATAAGAACCTTCATGATAACCATCCGAACCTGCGGGACCGCATATAGTAAAAGTAATTAAGCAGGTATTGGGAATTTCTTCTGATGTGTAGTTAATATCGATATTAAAAGGTGTATATTCGATCGCTCCTGTCTCTATCATCTGTGCTCCAATGCCTACGGTTGTTGTGTCATGAAACATTATAACAGTTATATGAAATTTATCACTTTCAACAGGATTAAACTTATAGAATCCTGACATTGAATAATGCCTCTCGAACACGGAAAAACCAAGATTTTCAGTACCATAAGGTATTGAAACCAATGTAGGGGTAAGGGTTGATAGAGGAGCAGGCAATCCTGTTGTCATTACTTCACCTTTGGCCGCATATGTACCTGAATGACTTTCGCTGGTTCGTGTTACAGGAACGACAACACCCTCTACTCCAACAAATGTCCAGCCATCGGGCATACGTATATTTGAAAACAAAGACCAGTCTTCAAAGTCTGAATTAATAATTTGAGCATTGGATATGAGCGTGGATGTGACAATCAATACAAGAGATATTGACCTTAGTATGTAGGCTTTCATTATGTCTTCCTGTTATAAGTAGTGGGACAAGCTCCAAAAAATCACGTTAAATTAATACTTTAAAATAGAAATTTGAAATTTTTTGCTGAAATAAATGATTTTTATCTGCCGGCATCCCTATTTTATATCACCGATATTATAGGGAGTCATCTGATAAACATAATAATTCAGCCAGTTATAGAATAAAAGGTTAGCATGGCTTTTCCATCTCACCTTAGGGGTTTTTCCGGGATCATCTCCCGAATAATAATTCCTGGGAGGATCAATAACCAGTCCCTTATTAATATCCCTCTCATATTCTTCTTTAAGTGTTGCCGGATCGTACTCTGAATGTCCGGTTACAAAAATCTGGCGTCCGTCTTTTGTCATAACTATATATATGCCGGCTTCCTTTGATTCCGATACAATTACTAAGTCACTGACCTTTTCAATATCATCCCTTCTTACCTCGGTATACCTTGAATGGGGAGCCTGGAAATCCTCGTCAAATCCCCTGATAAGTGGTATTTTAGGATCATTGACAGTATGGTAAAAAACGCCGAACATTTTACGGCCAAGTGAATATTTGGGTATTTTATAATAATGATATAAGCCTGCCTGCGCACCCCAGCAAATAAACATTGTAGATGTGACATTATATTTCACCCAGTCCATGATCTCCTTTAATTCATCCCAATAGTCAACTTCCTCAAATTCAAGATGCTCTATCGGTGCCCCGGTAATAATCATACCATCGAACTTCCTGTCTTTTATTTCCTCATAGGTCTTATAAAAAGACTTAAGGTGCTCAATAGGGGTATGATTTGACACGTGGTCTTTTGTATGCAGTAAAACTATCTCTACCTGCAGGGGAGTATTTGACAGTAATCTTAATATATGGGTTTCGGTAGTAATTTTTACAGGCATTAAATTTAAGATCACAACCTGCATGGGCCTTATATCCTGATGTGTAGCATTTGTTTCATGCATTACAAATATATTTTCTTCCCTGAGGATTTCTATTGCAGGCAGATTATCTGGTATATTTAAAGGCATATCGGGTGTTTTAAACAAGTTTGTAAAATTAGTGATATATTTTTATTCATTCTGAAATATTACTGCTATATTTAATTTAAATAATCCTGTTTTTCTGACAATGTATAATTAATTGAAATATAGTATATTACAAGTTTGGCATTCTATTTGTTATTAGATTTTTGAAGATTTTAATTTAAAAACTAAAGACATGAAAAAACATTTACTTATATTGGTTATGTTGTTGATGGCGGCAACTTCATTTACCCAGCCCTCAAGGAGGGCTACCAATAATACGAAGCCTGCCGGACAGGAAAGGCGTACTAATATAAATGATAATAATAAGCCAAACCAGGACGCAAAGAAATCCAGTGTTAGCTCACAAGATAAAAAATCACCAAATCAGCCAAGGACAACCGGAACCCGTCCGGATACAAGAAATGCCGGTCAGCCTGATGACAGGTCTGGTAACAAGCCTGATGACAGGTCCGATAACAAGCCTGATGACAGGTCCGATAACAGGCCGGGTGATCAGCCAAAGCACGAATATAAACCCACAAGCCCTCAGCAGCCTGTAAGGGACGATGCCAGAAGGCCTGATGTAGATAAAAACGACCGGAGCCGACCGGGAAACTATCAGCAGGAAGGCCCGGGGGCTGTTACAACTAACAGACCTCCAGTGAATGTTGACAGAACAGCAAAAGGACATGTTGTTCCGCAGGGACCGAATCGTCCTGAACAGCCCAAAGAAAGGCCTGTTTACCATTCAACCAGGCAATTTGTTCAGCCAAGGCCGGTGAAGCATCATTATATTCGTCCTCCCCGCCCAAGGGAATACAGGGCACAAATATATCCGTACCGGAGACCACATGATATACATATTATATGGTCACCTGACATGAGACTTGAGTATCTCAGGATATATCCCGAAGTTAGGAGGTGGAACTATGCCGTAGGATACACAATACCTACAATTTCGGCATATGATGCTTTATACTACGAAGGTGAAGTTATGAACGTATACGGTAAGGTTTATGAAGTGTACTATTCTGCGGTTACAGATGAGTACTTCATGTATTTTGGAGCCTACTATCCGTATCATGATTTTACCGTTGTTCTGCCGGGCTGGATAGCAAGGGGATACAGCGCTTATCCCGAATCGTACTTTGAAAGAGAACACGTGATTGTAACCGGACTGATAAGTACTTTTGATGACAAACCGGAGCTTGTGGTAAAAAGGGAAAACCAGATAAGTTTATACTAAAGAGTTTAAAACTGCCCAGGGGGTTCTGCATGAACCCCTTTGTTTTTTATAGTGCACAATGAAAGATAATCTTTTCGGCAAAACAATATCAGAGTTAAGACCTATCGTCAAACTCCTGAATTTACCGGCGTATACCGCAAACCAGATCGCTGACTGGCTATATAAGAAAAACATAGCCTCGGTTGATCAGATGACCAACCTCTCCAAATATGCAAGAGAAAAACTTAACGAGAGCTTTACTATAAATTTCAATACACTGGTAAAAGAAGAAACTTCCGCTGATGGGACGATAAAGTACCTGTATTCGGTAGAGGATGAAAAATACATTGAGGCGGTCTGCATTCCCGAACAAAAAAGAAAGACTTTGTGTATATCCACGCAGGTAGGATGTAAGATGGGTTGCATATTCTGTCTTACAGGGAAGCAGGGCTTCCAGGGGAACCTCAGCACAGCAGGAATATTAAGTCAGATCAGGGACCAGCTTTTAAAGGGCAATCTCTCCAATATAGTATTTATGGGCATGGGCGAACCCCTTGATAACCCCGGCGCCGTTTTAAACATCCTTGAGATACTGACTTCGGATTACGGCTATGCCATGAGTCCGGGCCGCATTACAGTATCAACCATAGGCATTATTCCGGCTTTACGCCAGTTTATCGAAAATAGCAGGTGTAACATTGCCATAAGCCTGAACTCCCCTTTCGAAGATGAGAGAAGATATCTTGTGCCGCCTGAGAAAAAGTACCCGATAAAACAGATAGTTGAGATACTGAAAAATTATAATATAAGGGGACAGCGCCGTTTATCATTTGAATATATTATGTTAAGGCACTATAATGATACGGATGCACATGTTAAAAAGCTGGCATCTTTGCTTGACGGATTAAAATGCAGAATTAACCTGATAAGATTTCATTCTTTTGAGGGGTCCCTGCTTGAGGGCTCCGATGAACAAACCATACAGCAATTCAAAGATAAACTTAACAAAAAAGGCATACTGACTACTATACGAATATCAAGGGGACAGGATATTTCGGCGGCATGCGGGATGCTTTCCACAATGTTCAAAAGTTAATTAAGAATTTCCAATTAGTTTTTATATCTTAATTCCTGATTTTGTTGTTCAGGATGATGCAAAAACCCTGTCTTGCAATATTATTAGGTGCTTTTTTTCTCGGGCTGTCTCGTTTCTCCGTATGTCAGACAAGATATGGAGGAGAGTTATGCGACAGTATCCTCACTGCTGTTAATTCGAGAAATAATATCTTATACGCGGGGATAGACAATGAAATATACATGGATTATTCGGGTCTCGGTGACGATATTGAATATGTACTGACAGTGAATAATGGTATTGTGTTTCCTGAAAGTTCAAATTATGTGGCAATACCTGATAGATCAGGGAAAGCGCGTTTCCTGGTTTTCGGAATAAAAGGGAATGATACTACCCTTATTGGTTACAGGTATTTCCAGGTTGAAAACATCCCGGAGCCCTTACTTGTCATTGACTCTTTACTGGTAAAAGAAAATGATATGGTTAGCAAACAGCATTTTCTAAACAGTGACAGTCTTGGAATTTTTATAAGTGATGATATTATCGGTGCAGAAGACTGGTTTAAAATTATAAAGTTTACTTTGGGCTATGTATATGGCGGTTATTATTTGGAACACACGAATAATACGAACAAAATCTCCCGTGAAACAAAGCAAATCATTTACACTATTGGTCCCTCAAAAGAGATAATAATAAAGCCCACAGTTGAAGGTGAAGGGAAACTGATTATAGAGCTGCCGATCTTCAGGCTTACGCTTTATTAGGAAAATTGGCCTCATATCAATTTGCTCCCGGAAAGCAAGCAAATATTATAAATATCAATTTTTTTGCCAATTATCAATTTTTTTTTACTTTTGAGATAAGTATTAATATTAACTAAAACTATAGTCTATGGTAAAAAAGTTTACATCCTTACTCTTTCTGTTTATGGGCATCTGCTTATACATAAATTCACAAAGTGTGATGGTGGCAGATGTCACATACTGTTCAGAGACTATCACTATTGATGGTGTTATGGATGCTATATGGGAGACGGTAGAAACACTGCCGTGTGAATACACCGATACAACAGAAGATGATATTTATGAACTGCCAAATGAAGGTGATTTTAAAGGGGACTTTAAGCTATTATGGAACGAAAACTATTTTTATATTATAGTTATGATGAATGACGACTATATGCCTTTGGCTGAAGAATATGAAAGTATTGATGAGTGGCATGTGGATAATGTGGAGATTTATTTTGATCCGGCAAATATGAAAACCGACACTATGGATAATCATACGCAATTGCGTTTTGAATACCGGGAGACTCCGAATTTTTTCCGTCAATGGTCTGAAGGTGGTTTTAATATAACAGATCCTGTTGTTGAATGGCAAAAAATGGAAACAGCGACAGGCTGGAATCTTGAAGTAGCATTTAATATGCCAAGCATAGAAGCATCTGTGGATTCGACATTTGAACCTGATCACGAGATGGGTTTCAATGTTGTATGTATTGATAATGATGATCCTGCTGTAAATGATCATGCCAATCTTTTAAGATGGGTTGAAACAGGAGGAGACTGCTGGAATCATGGCAACCTTATGGGCACTGTCACCTTGAAAGCTGAAGGAGCAGGCGTCAATAATATTGTCAATTCAGCAGGTATTAAGGTATATCCCAATCCGGCCAATGACTATATTCACGTTTCAGATATCTCTACAATCCGCAGGATTGAAATATCTAACCTGATAGGTCAGGAAGTATGGTCTGTTGATAATCCGGTTTCAGGCATCATCAATGTTGCAGGTTTGAAGCAGGGAATTTATGTGATAAAACAGCATTCTTACAATAATGCTGTAACGGCAGTAAAAATTTCCAAGAATTAACAGTTTTATCTTAAAAGAATTTAAAAAAAGGAAAAGCTATGACTTTTCCTTTTTTTATTTCAGACAACTAAAAAGGAATACATATATGTTATGAATTCGCGGCCAATAAATATTGGTTCAATAGTTTTTAAAACGCTATTTTTTGTTTTTTCCTGGTTTTATATTCTACTTGCAGTAAATCCGGCCATAACTTATTTTCTGCAGCAACCTGCATTATTTTTAATAAATAATTTCATGTTCTAGCATTTATCCTATAAGGGCGGACTTATTGAGTATATTTATGATGCACACTCGCAGATTTAT
>CAZOLY010000021.1:0-29501 GCA_964580815.1 uncultured Bacteroidales bacterium | reverse complement strand
TCAAATGCTGATAACCAGGATGCAATAGACGACGCCATCCTGGAGAAATCATCAGGAATTTCTGAAATAAAGGATTTGTTAACAAATTATAATATAGAGAACTTTAAGCCTTTTGATCCTGTTATCAAACGCACGGAGGCAAGTGTGCATGATGAAAAGAATAATACATTCAGGGTCTCAAAGGGCGCGCCACAGGTAATACTTGCACTTGTCGGCGATGATAAGTCATTACAATCAAAAGTGAACCATAACGTCGATGAATTTGCTAAAAAGGGCTACAGGGCACTCGGAGTTGCACGGTCCGGTTTAAAAAACAAATGGCATTATGTTGGTTTGATACCGTTATATGATCCCCCGCGCACGGATTCATCGAAGACCCTGAAGCAGGCGCAGGAAATGGGAGTCGAAGTAAAGATGGTTACCGGTGATCATATTGCTATCGCAAAGCAAATAGCCAGAGAAGTGGGTTTGGGGCAAAATATAATACCTGCAGATAAACTATTGGAGCTGGATGATCGCAAAGCTGTGAGTTTAATAGAAAAGGCAAATGGCTTCGCACAGGTATTTCCTGAGCACAAATATAATATTGTTGAATTACTTCAGGAAAAGGGCCATATCGTGGGAATGACCGGCGACGGAGTCAACGATGCTCCTGCTTTGAAAAAGGCGGATACGGGAATCGCTGTTTCGGGGGCTACGGACGCAGCCAAATCTGCTGCCGCTATCGTATTGACAAAACCCGGACTTTCAGTGATTATAGATGCCATCAGGCAAAGCCGCAAAATATTTCAGCGGATGGGAAATTATTCGATTTACAGAATTGCCGAAACAATACGTGTACTTCTTTTTATAACGGTATCGATTGTTACATTTCAGTTTTATCCTGTTACGGCCCTGATGATAGTATTACTGGCCTTACTGAATGATGCACCCATCATGACTATCGCTTATGATAAAGTAAAGGTTTCGCCAACACCCGACAGATGGAATATGAGAACTACCCTTGGCATTTCAACTGTTCTTGGAATTATTGGCGTCTTCAGTTCTTTCGGGATCTTTTTTATTGGGAAGGAGGTTTTCCACCTGAGTAATGAAGTTCTCCAGTCCTTTATATACCTCAAACTTTCCGTTGCCGGTCATCTTACTGTGTTTGTGGCCCGTACCAAAGGACATTTCTGGACTGTCAGACCTGCAACACCACTATTGTTTGCAGTGATCACAACTCAAATAATTGCCACATTAATTGTTATTTTCGGTTTCCTGCTTCCTGCAATGAGCTGGAAACTGGCGCTGTTTGTCTGGGGCTATGCCCTGGTCGCTTTTATCATCACCGACTTTTTGAAGATCCAGGCTTATAAGGTACTCGATCATTCAAAGATGAAATTTAGAAATTAATGAATAAATACTGAGTCATGAGATCAATTGATAATGAAAAAGAGGAACTGAAGAAATTTGGGTTTTCTCCCGGAATCTTATCTCGTTTGTATAGTCTGATTGATTTTAAAAACTACAGACAGCATATTAAGGCAAGGAAGGATTTTATAAAAGAAGGGTATAAGATTCTCCCGGTAATGCATAAATTGATGAAATCCGAGCACAAAAAAACCCGTAAACAGGCCATTAAAATAGTGGAGCGAATCGCTCATAGATCATCCATTCCGGTGGCAATCGGCATGCTGGAGGACAAGGAAAGTGAAATTCGCTGGATTGCTGCCGAGGTACTGATCAGGATAGGGAGGGATACTATTAAGCCGCTCCTGGAAGCACTTGTCGCCAATGGCAGTGAGTCTTACTATTTAAGGCTTGGGGCACACCATATATTATCGGAGCTGGTTAATAACGAAGATTCAAAAGAATTGAAAGAATTAGTTCATATTCTCAGCCACAGAATTGAAATTCATGAGATAATTCCTGCAAAAGCATTAAATATTCTTGAAAAGGGCTCATTATAAAACAGGGGCATTAAGTTTGCTTATCTGGCAATAATCATACGCATTGTTTTATGGTAGTCACCTGCAATAATACGGCATAAGTAAATGCCGCTTTCAAGGTCACTTCCATCGAGTGTTACCTGATTTTTGCCTGCCGGCCGAATGCCATAAACCAGTGTTTTTATTGTTCTGCCGCTAAGGTCCGCAACCTCAAGGGATAAGTAACCGGACTTTCCAAGGGTGTACTCAATTGTTGTCTGGCCGGTAAAGGGATTTGGATATACACTGGCATGTTCATTTGAGATCTCCTTTATCCCTGTCGGAACCATATTCTCAACTATTTTGTGTACGATATTATCCATCAGGTAACCGCTGGCTCCTGTCAGTGTGCCACGTGTATAGTATAACCTGACAATATCCGGGGGGGAAACCGGACTGGCAAGTGACAGGACCAGGACAGAATCAAATCCCTGCTTGTAGCTAATGCCGGATGGTTCCGTAAAGGTACCATTCATCCATACCTGCCAGTTTTCGAGTGACCCTGACGGATCACTTACAGGCTCACTGAGGAATATCTCTATGGCATCTCCTGTAACAGTAGTTTGCGCGCTCACACAGCCGGGAATATGACTGATTATTGTCTCCGGGCCCGTGGCTTCGAGTGATGCCCCGTCTGTTGATTTCCAGGAACCAGGTATGTACACAAAACTGTGATGTTTGTCATACTGGATATTATTTTTAAGATAGAGCCTCACTATTCTGGGATCTTCGTTATCCAGCTTTACCGAATCAATGGCCTCCGCTGATTTTAGAACAACCTGGAAGTCGGAAATGTGGGAAGAGGGATCCTGCATTTCTTTATCGAAATAAAGATTTACAACTGTCCCGTCAAGGTTATGATCAATTTTCAGCAGCCTGGGGGCACGCGGTACGGCATCCTTCAGGCTTATACCAATTTCCTGTCCGTCATCTGCTCTAAGGCATGAAACAGGGATAATCACATAGTCATCACCTGATTTTACGTATACTTCGTAGTCTCCGTAAAAACCATGAAACCGGACTGTACCGTCAGTCTCAGGCAAAGTTTTTATGCTTGTTGACCATTCTTCGTGGATAAGACGATAAACGGTGTCGGCAGCTATTTTCGGACTCCTGTCCTCGTTAAAAATACCGGAGCCGTCGCGGTAAGTGGGATCACAATATCCCCACCAGATGAAACCTTCGACAGCAGGATGCGAGAAGCAGGTACGCATCATTATGGCATAATAATTTGCCATGCTCTGCTCGCTGATACCATATTCGTCAATTTTCATGTCAAATTCAGTGACCTTGACAGGCAGTCCCAGTTCTCCCACTGCATCGAGTTTTGTTTTCACATCATTCCAGTTGATATTGCTTTCCATATGCCCCTGTACTCCAATTCCGTCAATCGGAGCACCATGATTGAGCATAGTCTGAACCTTATTGGTAAATGGTATCCTGTCACTCCATATAATAACATTAAATTCGTTCACAAACAAACGGGCATCAGGATCTTCCTCGTCAGCCCAGATAAAGGCATTCCAGTTTATGGAATCACCCGCATTATCGGCAAGCCATGTTTCGTGATACGGTTCATTTATCACATCATATTCCTTTATTGTACCCTTGTAGCGACTTACTTCGCGGCGTATATGTGTCTCGCAGGCATCATATAATTCCCCGCCCTCCATGCTCAGTGTCCATGAAGGCATTTGCCAGCCAGTATGACCTCCCCAGATGAGCGTATGTGCACGCACATCCCAGCCCACTTTTGCTGCCCAGTTGTATACAAAGTCCACATTCGTATAGTTAAGGATTCCTTGCGTGCTCTCAATATAAGGCCACTTAAACGCCTCCACTACTCCATAGTTGTAATATTTTAAAAGGACAGCCTGTTTCCATTTTGACAGGGCTGAGTTATCAAAAAAGTCAATAGTATTTCCCCAGGGGAATTCATGCTTTTTAAGGTGTATATATACCGAATCGGTAAAAGGATTATCCAGGGTATCGGTAATAACGAGGGTAAAATCCCCCTTGCGCAGGGTATCAATACGTTCGCCGGCAGTCTGGTACCAGTTCTGCGAATAAGTTGCGGAAACCGCTAACAGGCATATTATTACTGCTGTGATCCTGATTATTATGTTATGTTTTTTCATTTTATTTTCTTCTTTCAGTTTTTTTTTCTTTCTTTATATGTATACGGCATAATATCGCATAATATACTCATGACAGTTTGCAAACCTGTAAAAAAGTAAATACGGCATCGTTATTAATAAGATAATCAAAAAAAATGAATAAGTACCCGAAAATCGGAATACGGCCGGCAATTGATGGCCGGCTGGGTGGAGTGAGAGAAGCACTCGAAGGGCAGACAATGAATATGGCAAAGTCAGCTGCTGATTTTATAACTTCTAATTTAAAATATCCTGATGGCACACCTGTAACATGTATTATTGCCGATACATGTATTGGTGGTGTTGCCGAAGCTGAGGCCTGTGCCTACAGGTTCCACACCGAAAATGTCGGGGTATCGCTGACAGTCACTCCGTGCTGGTGCTATGGAACTGAGACAATGGATATGGATCCCCATATTCCAAAAGCTGTATGGGGACTTAACGGTACCGAACGGCCCGGGGCCGTATATCTGGCAGCCGTGCTTGCCGGGCATAACCAGAAGGGACTCCCTGCATTCGGCATATATGGAAAGGATGTTCAGGATGCGCATGATTCAAGTATAACGGATGATGTTAAAGAGAAAATTATGCGGTTTGTCAAAGCCGGACTTGCAGTGTCCATGATGCGTAATAAATCATATCTGTCAATGGGCTCGGTGTCTATGGGTATTGCAGGCTCCATTGTTAACGAGAATTTTTTTCAGGAATACCTTGGCATGCGAAATGAGTATATCGACATGACCGAGTTTCTCAGAAGAATGGACCGGAAAATATATGACCGGCAAGAATATGAGCGGGCCCTGGCCTGGGTAAAAAAGAACTGTAAGGAGGGAAAAGACTATAATGCCACACCAAAGTCACGTATACAGAAAGATGCCGAGTGGGAGAAGGTAATAAAAATGACCATCATTGCCCGGGACCTTATAGCCGGAAATCCGAAGCTAGGGGAGCTGGGATATGGAGAGGAAGCCCTGGGCCATAATGCTATTCTTGCCGGCTTCCAGGGGCAAAGGCAATGGACCGACTACCAGCCCAATGGTGATTTTCTGGAGGCTATCCTGTGTTCGTCTTTCGACTGGAATGGCTTGCGTCATCCTTATCTTGTAGCTACCGAGAACGATTCACTGAACGGGGCAGCAATGCTGTTCGGCTATCTTCTTACCAATACTGCACAGATGTTTTCTGACATCCGTACTTACTGGAGCCCGGAGGCTATTCAAAGAGTTTCCGGTAAAAAGCCTGACAGGAAAGCTGCTTATGGCATTATTCACCTCATAAACTCGGGGGCTTCGGCATTAGATTTTTCGGGTCAGCAGGAAAAAGATGGACAGCCAGCTGTAAAACCTTTCTGGGAAATAACACAGGAAGAAGCCGGCAGGTGTATGAAAGCCACTTCGTGGTGTCCGGCAATTCGCGAATATTTTCCGGGGGGAGGATTTTCTTCCGAATTTCTTACGCGCGGAGATATGCCCCTGACTATATCACGCATCAACATTGTGAAGGGTCTGGGTCCCGCACTTCAGATTGCAGAAGGATACACCGTAAGCCTGCCGGATAAAATGAATAAGATACTCACTGAGCGAACAAATCCGGGCTGGCCCACAACATGGTTTGCTCCCCGTCTTACCAGCAAAGGTACTTTCAGGGATGTATATACTGTGATGGCCAGCTGGGGCGCAAATCATTGTGCTTCGAGCTACGGACATGTTGGTGCGGACCTCATTACTCTTGCATCCATGCTGCGCATACCCGTGAGCATGCATAACATTGATGAAATAAATATATACAGGCCTTCGGCATGGAGAGCCTTCGGCATGAACGCTGAAGGAGCAGATTTTCGCGCCTGCCAAACTTACGGACCGCTATACCATTAAAAGGATGAAGAATAAATTAGTCCTTGTCCTCGACTGTGGAGCCACAAATATAAGAGCAATAACTGTAACAGAAAGGGGAGAGATTACAGCAGTTCAAACCCTGCCCAATAACACCAGTGCCGACACGTTTTACAGGCAGGGACTGATATGGGACATAGACGAAATATGGAACAAGTTTTCTGCCTGTACCCGGAAAGTAATGACTATGGTCGATCCGGCCGCTGTGGCCGCTATTACAGTTACTACTTTCGGGGCGAACGGTGCCCCGGTTGATGAAGATGGAAATATTCTGTATCCGGTAATTTCATGGCAGTGCCAGCGAACAGTCCCGATAATGGAGAATATTCATAAATACATCTCGCCTGAACGCCTGTATGCAATTTCCGGTGTGGGACAGTTCAGTTTTAATACAATCCATACATTAATATGGTTAAAGGAAAACCACATTGATGCAATTGAAAAAATGCATTCTTTCCTTTTTCTCCCCTCCCTTTTTATTATGAAACTGACGGGACAAAAAGTTAACGATTGCACTATGGCCGGAACATCTATGCTTACTGATTTAAAAAGCCGCAGTTTTTCGGAAGAGATTCTTTCTGCTATAGGCATACCGGACAAATTTTCTGGACTGGCAGAAGCAGGGACCATAGCAGGGGGATTAACAAGGGAAGCAGCCTCCCACCTGGGAATTATTGCAGGCATTCCCGTTGTAGTCACAGGCCACGATACACAGTTTGCACTTATAGGCTCGGGAGCGGGAGAAAACGAGGCGGTGTTAAGCTCAGGTACATGGGAGATTCTCATGACCCGCACACGCACCGTCAGAACGGATAAAAAGATGTTTGATGCAGGGGTTACCAGCGAGCTGGATGCTTTTCCCGGACTGTACAACACCGGACTGCAATGGCTCGCATCGGGCATACTGGAGTGGATAAAGCGAAATTTCTATGGCAACGGGGAAAAGACTATGCCAGGGAAGGTGTATGACCTTATGATAGATGATGCTTCAAAGGTTGGGGCCGGCGCCGGAGGGATAAAGGTTACAACAGGTTTCCATACAAATGATGGGAGCATAAGCGGACTGGGAATTCATAGCACACGGGGACAAGTATACAGGGCTGCCCTGGAGGCGCTGTCTGAGAAAACAAAACAAAGCCTTGAACTGCTGCAGGATGCAGGAAATTTCAAGGCAGATTCATTGATCGTTGCAGGAGGGGGCTCAAAAAACAGGCTATGGAACCAGATAAGGGCAAATACCCTTGGAATACCCGTCAAGATTACAAGGCAAACTGAAACAACAGTCCTTGGAGCCTCAATATTTGCACTTACTGCTTTGGGTATTTACAATTCTGTCGGCGAAGCATTGAAGAACATCTTACAAAATTATGAATATATTAATCCCGCGAATTAATGAGCTATGGTACTAACTTTTAGCGAACTTTTACGTAACATTTAACATAAAAAAATTAAAATTACAGATTAGTTTGCCTATATTTGCAGTTCTTAGTAAAGTTATTACACCCGCCAGAGATATCGCATATCGCCCGGGTTATCTTCAAATAAGCAGGCTTTAAAGTGTAAAGATTGAAAAGGAAGATTTCTATATTATTTATAAATTCCGTGCATAAGATTTTAACTGCGGCTGTGACATTATCTTTAATCTCAGCCTTATATTCCCCAAACATATCCTGCCAGCTGTATATTAATGAATTCATGGCTTCCAATGCAACAATAATTGAGGATCCCGATTACGAGGACTATTCGGACTGGATAGAAATTTACAATGCAGGACCCCAGCCTGTAAACCTTAACGGATATTATATTACCGATAATCTGGATAATCCCGGAAAATGGCAAATAAGCCAGAACATTAGCGTAAGTGCGGGCGGGTACATTTTAATATGGGCCGATGGCAATAATTCGGGATTGCATACAAACTATAAGCTTGCGCAGGAAGGGGAGGAGATTGGACTCTTTACGCCTGGACAGGTTCTGGTAGACTCTGTTACATATGGGCAGGAGACAACGGATATATCACGCGGAAGAAAAAGTAACGGATCATCAGAGTGGGCTTATTTTTTAGAGCCTACACCGGGGGCCTCCAACTCTGCCACTTCTTATAATGGTATGGTTAAGAATGTTCCTGAATTTTCAGTTACGGGGGGCCTCTACACCGCGCCTGTCATTACGCAGTTATCTACTGACTTCGGAGGCACTATACGCTTTACATCTGACGGCTCGGCACCTGGGGAGAGTTCACCGGTTTACAGCTCCCCCATTAGCATTAACAGCACGGCAATCATCAGGGCCAGGATATTTAAGGACAATCTTATTCCCGGACCTGTTGTCACTCAATCCTACTTTATTAATGAAGATATTGAACCGGGAACTTTACCGATAATATCCCTGGCATCTGCTCCTGAAAATTTCTGGGACCCCTCAACGGGCATTTATGTCCAGGATTTTAAACCTGACTGGGAGGTACCCATAAACATTGAGTTATTTGAAAATAACGGCAGTGACAGGGCTGCCTTTAACATGCCGGCAGGTACTAAAATAAACGGACTTAATTCATGGAGGCTCCCGCAAAAAGCACTCGGTATTTATTTCAGGAAACAATACGGGGACAATAATCTCGCATACCCGCTGTTTTTCGATCGTGACAGGTCAAGCTTTAAATCATTTGCTTTACGGGCTTCAGGCAGCGACTGGAGCTATACCCTGTTCAGGGATGCCCTGGCACAGAACTGCACCCGCCCGAATATGAATGTGGACATGCAGGGGTACCGTCCCTGTGTGGTTTATATTAACGGACAGTATATGGGCATACATAATATGCGCTCTAAAATTGACGATGATTATATAGAAAAGAATTTCGGGATGGAGCCCGGCACATTCGATCTGATAGAAAACGGGGATGTGGTGGAAGCTGGTGACCTGGATGCCTATAATGAGTTTAAAGCATTATGGTCACAAAATTTATCCGTTCAGGCAAATTACGATGCGGTGGCAGAGAAAATGGATATCGAAGAATTTACTGATTTTATTATTACCGAAATATATGTGCGTAACACATCTATTGATCACAACATACTTACATGGAAACCAAAAGAATCGGGAAAATGGAGATGGGTTTTTGTTGATATGGACCGCGGATTTTTTAGTCCGGCCAACTACCTTATAAGCTCATTCATAAACCAGGATGTTATTCCCCTGAATGAGCTTATGGATAATGCAGGGTACAGGGCATACTTCGGCCGGAGAATGGCAGATCACCTGTATACTACATTTAACCCGCAGAGAATGAAAAAAATTATTGACGAGCATAAGCAGACCATCGAACAGGAGATGCCCGCCCATATCGAAAGGTGGCTTGGCACTACCTCATCCTGGGGTAATGCTATGCCTTCACTTGAATACTGGTACCAGGAAGTCAACAATTTAAAGACATTTGCAGAAACGCGGCCCCAGTACCTTCTGGATGATTTAAGGAATTACGGTTTCAGTGAAACAGCCAGCCTGTGGAGTATGGTTACACCGGAAGAAGCCGGATATGTGAAGCTAAACGGACTTACAATTCCCGAATCTTACTGGTATGGCCCCTATCCGAAGGATCTGCTGCTGCAGTTCACGGCAGTTGAAAAGCCGGGCTATGCTTTCCAGGGCTGGGCATATTCGGCCCGAAATATAATTATACCCCGTGGTTCCGACTGGAAGTACCTTGATAACGGATCTGACCAGGGCACTGCCTGGCGTGAAACCGGATTTAATGACAGTGGCTGGCAGAGCGGGCAGGCAGAACTCGGATACGGCGATGGGGATGAGGCTACTACTGTAAGTTACGGCAGTAACAGCAATAATAAATATATTACAACTTATTTCAGGCATTCATTTAATGTTACCGAAGAAGATAAATCAGGATTCGGATTTATGATCAACATACTGCGTGATGACGGCGCTGTGATATACCTGAACGGACAGGAAGTGATACGCACCAACATGACCAGTGGCAGCATAAACTACCAGACTACTGCTGCCTCATCAATCAGCGGATCAGCAGAATCACAGTTTACTTCATTTGATATAGACAAAAACCTTATTCTGACAGGAAGTAATGTCCTTGCAGTGGAAATTCACCAGTCAGCCCCCAACAGCAGTGACATCGGATTTGATCTTGAGATGGTTTCACATAAGATAGGCACAGAGGGTTTTATAACAACACGCAATCCATACAGCTATACTCTTGCAAGTGACTCGGGTATTATAGCCGTGTTTGAATCCACAGGGCAATGCATTCTGCCCGCTGATATAACCGGGAATACTACTTTAAATAAAGATTGCTCACCCTACCTTGCACAGGGTGACGTTACCATTCATGAAAATGTTACGGTGACCATAGAACCCGGTGTGGAAATATGGATGCCGGAAGGGGCAAGCATGTTCATAAACGGCAATATTAACGCAGCAGGAACAAATGACGAGCCGGTAATATTCAAACTTAATCCCTCATATACCGGCTCCTCCTGGGGAGCTTTATGCTTCATAAATGCCGCAGGGACTTCGTACCTCACCTATGTTAAAATTGAGGATGCATCAAAAGGACCCGTACCAATAAGGGATGTAGCTGCCATTTCGGCTTTTTATGCCGACCTGGTGCTTGATCATATTACTATTGAGAATGTCTACTCTAATCCTGTTGCTGCCAGGTATTCCGATATTATCCTCACCAACAGTTCATTACACTCAGAGGTGACAGGAGATTTAATTAATGTCAAATACGGGCATGCCACAATAGAAAATTGTGTATTCAGGGGTAATGACCGGGAGGATACGGATGGTATCGATTATGATGATATTGAAAACGGCATAGTAAAAAATTGTAAGATTTATAATCTCTTTGGCCTGAACAGCGATGCCATAGATATTGGTGAGAAGGCGCTAAATATTCAGATAGACAGCCTGCTTGTTTACAATATAACCGATAAGGGTGTCTCTGTCGGACAAAAATCAACTGTCAGTATTACAAACAGTACCTTTGTAAATTGTAATATGGGACTGGGATTGAAAGATTCGTGCCATGTTACTGTCGATCATTGTACTTTCTACAGCAACGCTGCAGCTATTGCCTGCTTTGAAAAGAATGCCGGCAGTGCGGGGGGAAATGCAGTGGTGACGAATAGCATCCTGTCTAATTGCTCTGATGCATCTTATATTGTTGATAACCAGTCAACGATGAATATCTCCTTCAGCCTCGCCGACAATAATGAGCTCCCTGCTGCCCCGTCAAATTTATCCGGCGATCCCTTATTCGTTGATCCGACAGGATTTAATTTCAGGTTAAAACCTTCATCCCCGTGTAAAAACACAGGCAGCAACCATGGAATAAATACGGATATGGGTTCTTTATTTCATAAATATAGTGGTGAAACATCAATAATGTTCTCAGGCATTTTTTATAATCCTAAAAATGATGATTCGAAAACAGAGTTTCTTACCATCTATAATCCCGGTCCGGTTACACTTGATATATCGGGCTGCAAAATAACCGAAGGGATAGATTTTACTTTTCCTGAGGGCACCTTGCTTGAGGCAGGCAAGTCGTATATCATATCAAAATATCCGGGCGTAGCTCTTCCGGGCGCCATGCCGGGAAGTTATGCGCATTGGGAAACCGGAAGCCTGTCTAATGAAGGTGAGCCATTAAAACTGGAAAACAAATATGGAATGGTGATTGACTATGTACATTATCAAGCAGATGACCCCTGGCCTTTCCTGGCTAATGCAGATGATGTGCTGATCCTTACAGGTTCCGACCTGGATAATCATTTTCCTGCCAACTGGTCAGTGGATACCTATAATGATATGGTAGTCAATATCAGGGAAAGTCAGGTTCCGCAATCCATGAATATTTATCCCAATCCTGCCGGAAACATGATTTTCGTCAAGGCAACTGAATATCCGAATTATTATATTTATATTTTTGCTGTAACAGGTGAACTGCTTGAAAGGAAACAACTTGATGCAAATGGCTTTGCGGAGATCGATCTTTCCTCTTACAATAGCGGCGTACTGCTCATTAAAGCAGGGGATACCGTGGAAAAAGTTGTGCTCATAAAACCCTGACAGATTTACTTCCTTTTTTTTATAGGGGATCTATCCTGTAAACTATCATATAATAAATACTTATAAACATAATATCCTGTACCGTGCTTTCATGTTAATTTTAAGTTAGACTTTTATTTTATATATTTATCAAAACTTAAACAAAGTATACAATGACCACAAGAAAAAACAAGCCGGATAACAGAAGAAATTTTTTAAAAAAGAGCCTCACCGGTGCAGCGGGATTAACTGTTGTACCTGCTCTGGGTAATCTGAATTTAAAAGCCGCAGACCGCCAAAGTTCCTTTCAGGAGGAGGAGAATAAAATAATCTGCCGTACTCTCGGGCGGACAGGGATAAAGGTGCCCATAGTAAGCATGGGAACATCGGAAAATGAGTATATACTGCGGGCTGCACTTAATAAAGGAATAATGCATTTTGATACTGCCAACGGTTATGGAAACGGACTGCATGAAGTATCTCTTGGCAGGATATTGCAGGGGAAACCAAGGGATTCATTCGTAATAGGATCAAAAATATACGGACTCAGGGACAACTCAACGGGCATGCCTCTGGCAAATATCACTGCTGAAGAGTTTAAAGCTGATTTCAGGCAAAAGCTGGATCAGAGTTTAAAAAGGCTTCAGCTGGATTATGTCGATATTTTTTATCAGCACTCCGTTGATAATCCTGAGCTTCTTAAGCTTGACATGATCCGTGATATTTCAAAGGAGTTTAAAGATACAGGCAAAGCCATGTATCTCGGTGTATCGACCCATACACCCGATGTTGTGTATGCTGCTGTCGATGAAGGAATATATGATATAATACTGGTATCATATAATTTCCGCGACGAGGAAACCGGGACAGTAAGAGATGCAATTAATCATGCCGCTAAAGCGGGGTGCGGCATTGTTGGCATGAAAGCACTTGCAGGTATTTACTGGGACAGGGAAAGAAAGCAACACATAAATCCGCGTGCCGCAGCAAAATGGATCCTGCAGGATGAGAATGTTCATACCACAATTTTCAGTATGCGATCCTTTGACCAGCTTGAGATGTACTGGTCACTTATGAATGATCTTGCTCTTACCCCTGAAGAAAGAAATGATCTCCGGCTGGGCCAGGTAGCCGGATTGACAGGGATGTATTGCCGCAGCTGCGGTAAATGCCTGCCACAGTGTCCCCATGGTGTGGACATTCCAAAAATAATGAGAAGCTATATGTATGCATACGGATACAGGGAGCCGTCGAAAGCCAGGGAAACAATGCAGATGCTTGATATTAGCAGAATTAAATGCGATGAGTGTGCCGCATGTAATATTGAATGTTCCATGGGTTTCAATATACGTGATAAAATTAGGGATATCAGGCGTATTCTGGATGTGCCCGGTGAATTTTTAGTATAACCCCAATCACAGTCAGATAATGAAAAAAAATATCTTACTTTTTATTGTAACGGTATTCTGTCTTCTTTCAGAACAGGTACTTTCCACTAAACCAGTGCAGGATATCACAAAATACTTCCCCGATATTGAAGGGTTTGAAAAAGCAGGTAAAATAAAACTGTGGTATCCTGAAAATATTAATGAACACATTGGCGGGGCTGCAGAAATATATCTTGATTATGGGTTCAGGGAGCTTGCAGTGCTTACATATGAGAAACCAGCAGGACAATCCTTTACAATTGAGATTTACCGCCATGAGAACCCGGATTACGGATTTGGCATTTATGCCCAGGAAAGAAACGGAACAATACGGAATTTTATTAACGTTGGGGCACAGGGCTACTATATTGCAGGTATCCTTAATTTTTACAGGGACTGTTATTATGTGAAAATAAGAGGATATAACCTTGAAAACGAAGAAGCTTTATTAGTCGATGTTGCACGGCATATTGATGAAATGCTGCCCGGCGAAAATTCTTTGCCCCCTGTTTATGATGATTTCCCTGTATCATACAGGAGCGCATACACTGAAAGACTTATTGCCAGGAATTTTTTGGGCTACCCTTTCTTCAATATGGCATTTATTGCCATTTATAACGTTCCGGGTACCGGTTATTTTACATACTTTGTAATCAGGTGCTCCTCAGAAGGAGACTGCCGGGAAACACTACAGGAATACATGAGATTTATAGAAAAAGACCAGGATGTTCAGGAAGGGCGTATTACTGTCGACGATCCGTATTATGGCATTATTGACCTTATGTGGAAAGATAACATGATTAAAGGGACATTCGGACTTAATGACAGCAGTGTACGGACTGAGGTTCTGAATTTTGACCGCAAAAAGTTCAAAATCGAAAAAATAAAGAACGAGCTGGCAAATAACAAATCCGCAACATCATCATCCGTCGAGGATCTTACTTTAGGTCCCCGGAATGCAATTGACGGCGACCTGTCAACGCGCTGGTCAAGCGAATTCAGCGATCCGCAATGGATTTGTATTGATCTGGGCAGGGAATATACTATCAACAGGATAAAGCTTATATGGGAATCTGCATACGGCCGGTCATACAAGATCGAGGTTTCAAAAGACAATACTAAATGGACAGAGGTTTATGACACGCAGTCAGGTGACGGACAGGAGGATGAAATAATCTTTGAACCTGCTGCTGCACGCTATGTGAGGTTAAACGGACTGCAGAGAGGCACTCCCTGGGGCTATTCGCTTTACGAATTCCAGGTGTTTAAAGGCAAGCGTTAAAAACCATATCTGCCTATGGTCTGATGATAACTATTTTTGCAGTACGTACAATCCCTGAACTAATGTACCTGCAAAAGTAAACACCGCTTTTCACAGGATTGCCTTGCATATCATCGCAATCCCACACGTATGTATAATTTCCGGGTACATGAATACCCTCAATAATGGATGCTGTCTTTTTTCCCGAAATATCGAAAATAGCAATTTCAGCCGTGCTTTTTTCGGGAACATAATATAAGATAGTGGTGCCTTTTTCTACCGGATTCGGATAGACATTAAGCGATGCATCACTAAAAGCAATTATATCTGATAAGTTGCTAATAGCTGAAGTATCTCTCACAACAGCCGTGTCCATATCGGTAACACATATATTGTCAAACCAGAAGTGCCTCCCGCTTAAGTCGTGGTGCTCAGCAACAATTTCGAACCTGTCAACGGCTGTCCAGTCATAATCACCAACCGGATTGTACCATGCGCCGTCCCATGAACCGTGCTCGCTAAAGTCGCTTAAAGGAATATGTATATGATACCATCTGCCGTCCCATGATGCAAGACTTTCATCAACAGTATATCTCATGCGCCACGGATGATCATCAGGGTCATCGGTTTTGGTATCAACAAAGCGTATATCAAATCGGGAACCGGGGAATGAGCCACGTACAAAAAAATCAATGGCATAATCATTCTCCAGAAGGTACGTAAGGTCTTTGTTGGGTTTGAAATCAAATCCTATATTGCAGTATTGTACTCCCCCTGTCCAGTAAATACAGTAATTACCGTTATTCGGATGATTATCGGAATATAAGTCTATTATTCCATTTCCCGCATAGCTTGATTCAACAACATGGGTTTCAATATAATCCGAGTATAAAAAAAAACCTGCCGAATCAGGCACCATCATAAATTCTTTCTGTTCGGGCACTGTCAGTCCCAATGCGCTGACCAGGGCAGTATCAATATCATATTCGAACATGTCATTTCCACCCTCCTCAAATATGCCGAAGCTGCCTGTATAATCCCATATCGTCCATGCTATATCGTTTTCCTCGAGATAGGATCGAACGGTGTCATACCAGTTAATCCTGTCCTGTCTCGGACTGTTGGGAATATAAACCCCGAATTCGCCGCAGAAAACCGGCACATCCCGTGTATTTTTGAAATCCACGGCTATGTCAATAAGTTCTTTTACCCGCTCAACCGTGCCCTCCTGGCTGTAACCGTTAAGTGCACTTTGCACCCACGTACCTACCAGGTCACCCGGACATGCAGGCATGCTGCCGGCGTTATACGGGAACGGCACCCCTGCCAGTGATTCCATAGAAGGGTCAGTCCAGCTGGCTCCCTGGTGCGTAAACAGGAAGGGGTCGTAAAAATGAAATGTATAAATGAGGTTGTTGTCTTCGTATTCGGGCATATTGTCAAGGTTATTATAACTGTTCCAGCTGGCAGGTCCCACAATAATTGTGTGCTGAGTGTCAACCGCACGTATGGCATCAATAACATTCTGCTGTATCGGGCCCCACAGCACATCTGAAATGCCATGAGGTTCATTAAGTACTTCATAATAAATATAATCCGAGCGGTTCTTGTAATGTCCGGCCATCTGTGTCCACACTTTCACTAATATTGACTCTACAGCGGGATCGGTATTTTCTGACGGATCAAAAGTATGGTTATCAATTAAAAGATGTATCTGCAAATCTTCAGCCCAGGTGACAGCCGAATCCAGGAAACTGACAAATACCGGATCAAGGTTATAGTCAGGTTCTCCATCGGTCATAAAATGCAGGTTAATGGGCAGGCGTATAACATCACATCCCAGGCTTTTTATATTTATAAAATCCTGCCTGGTAAATTTTGTGAACTGCATTTGTCCGACATTATCAACCTGGAACCACGATGTGAGGTTCACTCCACGGCTAAAAGGAGCCTGGGAGAAGGTAAACCTAAGACAGGCAGCCAGCAACAGGGTAACCGGAAAGAAAATTCTTTTCATAGTATTTGTTTTTAGCAGGTGATCTATTATAAAGTTAATTATAATATCGTTATTTTTTGCCCTTTTATACCCTAAAAGGTTTCATATGGATGAATATAAATAATAATTTTTATCTTTAGGACAAATCAAAAGTGCCGGTTTATTAAGTAATAATAAACGTATATGACAAGACGAAATGCATTTGCCGTAGCGCTTATAGTTTCAATGTTCCTTTTCTGGGGCCTGGCCAACAATATGACAGATACATTGCTGGCCGCTTTTAAAAAGATTCTCAGCATATCAGATTTTAAAACATCATGGATTCAGATTGTATTTTATGGTGCCTACTTCTGCCTGGCATTGCCGGGAGCCATTTTCATAAGGAAGTACACCTATAAGTCAGGTGTACTGCTCGGACTGGGACTTTATATTAGCGGTGCACTAATGTTTTATCCTGCAAGCCTGACTCAGAATTATGCTCATTTTCTTATATCCCTTTTCATTCTTGCGGGCGGACTATCAATACTTGAGACTTCGGCCAATCCTTATATCATAGCTCTTGGTCCGGAAGAAACAGGTACAAGGAGGCTGAACTTTGCACAGTCATTTAATCCTATAGGCTGCATAACCGGCATACTTCTCAGCAAGCTCTTTATATTATCAAAACTGAATCCTGCAAGTGCAGGTGAAAGAATTAAAATGGGAGTGGAGCAACTTAAGCAAATCCAGACAGACGAATTAAATGCAATTATGGGAACATATGTGGGTGTGGCAATACTGCTTATAGTTATATGGATGGCAATAGTTATAACAAGGATGCCCAAGGCTACTGATGCAGGCACAGAATTTAATTTTGTAGCAGTATTAAAGAGGATACTGCCGAAGCGTCATTATACCTATGGTGTAATAGCCCAGTTTTTTTATGTAGGTGCCCAGATTGGAGTCTGGTCCTTTACCATAAGGTATGCCATGCAGGAACTGTCACTTCAGGAGAAACAGGCTGCAACCTATTACCTTATTTCTCTAATTATTTTTGCTTTGTTTCGTTTTATAAGCACTGCATTAATGAAGATCATACGTCCGGCAACATTGTTAATGGCAGCGGCCTTACTGGCGATGATATGTTCGCTGATTACAATTACTACAGGTGGAATGACCGGTGTCATTGCCCTGGTTCTAATCTCTGCTTTCATGTCGTTGATGTTTCCGACTATTTTCGGACTGGCAGTGAGAGGGTTAGGAAGTGATACCAAGATAGCAGGATCCGGATTAATAATGGCAATTCTCGGGGGAGCAGTATTGACAGCAATACAGGGGAGGCTGTCTGATCTTACGGGTGATATTAAGATGTCATATGTTATACCACTTATATGTTTTGCTGTTATTCTTATCTATGCCAGGTATGCATCTGTCACCCTGAAAGGGGAACAATAGTGTGATCTTATTTCTTTTTGTACTTTTCCAATTCTGCTTTCAGGTTACTGATCTCTTTTTTATATTCCTTTTCCTTTATTTTGGCCTCATCGGACGTTTTCCTGAATTCTTCTTCCTTTCTTTGCATCTCTTCCTGTGTGGCTGCCATCTCCTCGAGGTTTTGCCTTAACTCTTCCTCCTGTGATGTCAATTCATCGGTTTTCTGTTTCACCTGCTCATACATTTTTTTCATATTGTCATTTGCCCTTATCGTTGATAATGTTGCCGAGACAAGCTCACCCATTTTTTCAACAAACTCTATTTTGTAGGATTCAAGTTTTTCAAAAGACGCAATTTCTACTACACCCATAACTATCTCATCGAGTCTTAAGGGTATAATAGCCAGGTGTTTGCAATACGCTTCTCCCAGTCCGGAAGAAAGTCTCGTATATTCTTCGGGGAGGTCATCAATAAGGATAACTTCTTTTTCTTTAAAACATGTTCCTATTTGTCCCTCACCAACATTGAATTTTTTTACCTCGGATTTTTTCTTTTCATAGCCATAGCTTCCTATCAATTCGAGATATTGTTCTTTTTCGTTGTCGGAAACAATAAACATACCTCCCTGCTTTGCCTCAAGATATTCAACCAGGTTTGTAATCAGGACCTGTGCAAGTGTGACAAGTTCATCTTTATTCTTACTTGTCAGATCACTGAATTTTGCCAGTCCCGCATTGAACCATTTCTGTACCCTCTCGGCCTCATCCCTTTGCCGTATCTCTACTGACTGTTTCTCAATTTCCTTTTTCTGCTTTTCCAGTTCTTCTTTTCCTTTCCTGATATTTTCTTCAAGTATGGCTTTGTCTTTTTTTACCTGCTCTTCCCTGCGTTTGATAATATAATAGACACCATATATCACTATGATAGCCAACAGGGTATAAAATATCCATGTCCTCCAGAAGGGGGGGACTATTGTTATTTCCAGTGAGGCTCCCTCATCGTTCCATATACCGTCATTATTAGAAGCTTTGACACGGAAAACATAGTCTCCGGGATCGAGGTTGGTAAATGATACTTTACGTTCACCTTTTGCATCTATCCATTCATCATTGAATCCTTCCATCATATACATATATTTGTTTTTCTGCGACTGCCTGTAGTTCAGTGCCGTGTACTCAAAAGAGAATATATTCTGAAAATATTTTAACTTAATACGTTTTGTTACCAAAATGTTCTGCTTCAGTATCGATTCCTTGCCTATTTCCACATCCTCATTGAATAATTTAAAACCCGTAATATATACAGGGGGCTTATAAGGATTATCGAGTACTTTGGACGGATCGAACAGGTTAAAACCGTTGACACCTCCAAAAAGCAGTTCTCCTGTGGATAGCTTTCTGGATGCCCACCTCCCGAACTGGTCACTTTGCAGTCCGTCACTGGCATTATAGTTCTTAAAGGTCATGCTGTCGGGATTGAATTTACATAATCCTTCATTTGTGCTCAGCCACAGGTTTCCTGCATCGTCTTCCAGTATTCCCAGGATAACATCGTTCGGCAATCCGTCGTTCATCCTGTAGACTTTAAAAGTATTATTCTTCCTGTTATACAGATTTAAGCCACCGCCGTTTGTACCTATCCACAGTCTATGTTTTGAATCTTCATAAAGGGAATATACCGATACATTACTTATTCCTTTCGATTCCCCCCTGGTGTTGTTTACCTCGTTATAATGAGTGAATCTGTCCCTTTCCCTGTCATACATATACAGTCCCGCTCCCTCGGAAGCTATCCACAGGTTACCCAGGTGATCCTCAGTCATCATAACACTTGCTGAATTGCTTATTGTTGTTGAATCATCGGGATCATTGACAAACCTTGTAAAGTCATCTGTCTGGCGGTTATACCTGCTTATGCCATTTCCCCATGTACAGATCCATATATCGTTCCGGCTGTCCTCATAGATATAAAAAATATTATTATCACTTAGCGATTTTTCATCACCGGGATTGTATGTGTAATGTCTGAACTCTCCGGTGGCGGGGTCATAAACATTAACTCCGCCTCCCCACATGCCAATCCATAAAGAACCTTCACTGTCAAGGAGTATGGCCAACACTTTATTATTAGTAAGTCCTTCGGGTTTGTCAGGATCAAACATTATATGAGAAAATTTGTTTGTAGCCCTGTTCATGTAATTTATCCCTCCGCCGTCTGTTCCAATCCATATGTTTCCATATTCGTCTTCGGCAAAGCCGGTAACATTATTATTACTCAGGCTGTTTGTATCGAACTTTATTTTCTTGTAGTGTGCAAATTTGTATTTCCCCTTATCGTATATGCTTACTCCTCCAAATCTCGTACTTACCCACATGCGATCATTGATATCAAAAAATATGGTTGTTATGTCGCTGCTGCTCAATGTGCCCTCCTCACCCTCCTCATGAAGGAATACAGTAAAATTATCGGCTATCTCATTATACAGACATAATCCGCCTGATGTGCCCAGCCAGATCTGTCCCTCTGCATTTTCAGCAATACAATTAACAAGATTATTGGGAATGCTGTTTTTATCGGTCGGATCAGGTATATAGCTTTTAAATGTGCCACCATGAACGTCCATCGCATTAAGTCCGTTATCAAATGTGCCTATCCAAAGCCTGTTTTTTGAATCCAGGAATATGTATTGTATCCTGTCGCTGTTCAGGGAATAAGGATCATAGGGGTCATGCCTGTAGTTGACAAATTTATGTTCGCTTTCATCATATAATGACAAACCGCTGAAGGTAGCAATCCAGAACCGCCCCTTCTTATCTTCGATAACGTCTCGCGTAAAATTACTGGGAAGAGAATTTCTGTTTGCAGGGTCATGGGTAATCAATTTCATTTCTTTGCTGCCGACATCATATATATTTATTCCCTCCTGGGTCATAATCCACAACCTGTTTTTTGAATCTACAAATAATCTCTGAACCCCATCTGTTACGATGCTGTTCGGATCATTATCATCGTGCATCATTCTTATAAAATTGTCTTTATCCCTGTCATAGAGATTTAGTCCGCTTTGGGTCCCAATCCATATATTGCCATTTTTATCCTCAACCATCGTGCGTATGAAATTACTGCTTAAAGTACTTGAATCCAAGGGATTATATCGGTATATCTTACACTGGTAGCCATCGTAAAGATTCAGTCCGTCCTCAGTCCCAATCCAGATAAAACCCTTGCTGTCCTGTAACGTAATCATCGCATTACCCTGTGACAGTCCCTCTTCAACAGACAATTTATCGAACTTAATCCCGTTTATCTGTCCGGTTACATTTACATACAGCAGAAGTAAAACAATATAAATCAGCAGTTTCTTAAGGTTGTTAAATTTTATCATGCCGGTTGGTATCTTATATAATTTAGGTATATAGAATAAGTTAGTTTTCAGAGAAAATTAGCAAAAAAAATTGTTATTGCAAAAAAAAGGACTGGCTAATAAATTTAGCCAGTCCCACCAACAACTGAATTAATACTAACCCCTAAACATAAGTTTAATCGTAGCCCGGGTTTTGAGTAAGGTTCGGGTTTGCATTTATCTGCTCCTGGGGAATGGGGAAGATGTTATATGTTGACGTTGCAGGTACCGGTCTGAAGTCGAGGGCATCATTAAATTTCCCGAACCTTACAAGGTCGGTCCTCCTGTACCCTTCACCTGCAAATTCCCATCCGCGCTCTGCCAGCATGGCGTCGAGCGTAAGTGTTGATGTAGTATATAGCTTGCTGGCATCCCCTGGAAATGCACGGGCACGCACCTGGTTAACAAGATCCACTGCCTGCTGTGTTGCCACACCACCGTTTTTCCTCATCAGGGCTTCGGCTTTCATAAGTAGTACGTCAGCATAGCGAAATACGACAAAATCGTTTGAGAGAGTCCAATTCTCAGCTCCCGTGTAGTCATATTTGGCAAGGCGTGCCCCTTCATTCTCACCCGCGGCTTCAAGTGAAGTAACATCGATAGTATAGATCAGCGGCTCCCCGTTTTTTTCCTGGTTACAACGTAGTGTATCACCTGTCGTGGAAAGCTGTAAACCGATAAGCCACTGGGTATACCTGTAATCCAGCGTATCATATGACCTGATAAAGGATGGTACCGCGCACATTCCGTCCCATCCTCCCTGGGTCATACCAAAAGCCTGGTTACCGTTGAAATGAAGGGTCCAGAAATGGAACTCGAACATACGCACGGACATGCCGTCGCCGCCCCAGTCAACGGGTTGCGTGTTATCAAAAGGAATTACGAAGATGTTTTCGTTTGAGCCTTCATTGTTTATTATAAAATTGTCAAAATAGTCATCCTCCAGGCTGTAGTTACCCGAGTTTATAATAGAATCACATGCTGCAATGCACTCGTCCCACATTGGCTGTCCCGTATACACCTCTGCATTAAGGTAGAGCTTTGCCTGCAATGTGTATGCTGCCCAGCGGTGGAAGCGCCCGTAGGTAGTCATATCAACCGCATCATTTAAATCAGGTATTGATTCTATAAGTTCTCTCTCGAGAAAATCAAAAATCTCCTGGCGCGTAACAGTTGGAGGAGCATATTCTTCAGGGACATCATACCGATCATACAGGGGAATATTTCCAAATAAATCTATACCATGATAAAAGAAGAATGCCCTGAGTCCCCTCAGCTCCTTCATGACGGATATAAGAGCGTCACTTTTATTTTCCACCTGCTCAAGCTGGTATATGAGGCGGTTACAGTTATTAACATTAACATAAATGAATCTCCATGCATTATTAATTATAAATTCGGTTGGCACCCACTCATGTTTGTGGAAGCGCTGGTATATACCGTCATTATACCAGTGTATACCACGTGTGGGAATCAGCATTTCATCCGTAGTAAGGGTGTTTAGTCCCCATACATTTTCAGGATTGGGGTATGCCCTGAGGTTCGAGTAAGCGGGACCTGCAGCGGCAAGAGCCTGCTTTTCCGTCTTGAAAAAATTATCGTTTACTATCTCTGTATATACATCTTCATCCAGGTCCGTACACGATAATAATCCGGTAAATATTGATAATATGATTAGTAACTTTTTCATAGCCAGGTAGTTTTAAAATGTTACATTAAATCCAATTAAAAATGTACGGGTGCTGGGATAGTCAAACCTGTTATCATTGCCCGGTTCCAGTCCTCCTATTGCAACTTCCGGATCCAGCCCTTTATAACCCGTTATTAAAAACAGGCTTGTCCCTGTAAAATAAATACGTGCTCTATTAATCCATTCGTTATTGAAATTCATCGTATATCCCAGTGTTATATTATCAACCTTTACAAAGTCCCCGTCCTCAACATAGTAGCTTGAAAACTCGGGATCATCCCACAAATTTGTTTCAAGTGCTGCAGCAAACACATTCCGTGGCAGGAACTTGGGATTTTCATGCCATATTCTTTTTGCATTGATTATCTGGTGCCCGAACATGCCCCTGCACATTACCGTAAGATCGAAGTTCCCGTACCTGAGCGTAGTTGACAGTCCGAGATACCAGTCAGGTATGCCGTTACCGACTACATCCCTGTCCTGTGTATTTATCTTTCCGTCGACAGGATTTCCTCCTATTGTGTCAGCCGAGCGGTTGTAGTCACGGAATACCCATTGTCCCAGGGAATCTATTCCTTCATATACATAAGTATGAATATTTCCTATCGGTTCCCCTTCCTCATACCTGTGTGTCCATGCGCTTATACCGGGAGGACCTACATCTCCAACATTTACATAATCCAGCGAATAATATTTGTTGGAAAGAGATAATAATGTGTTCTGGAGGTAGTTTATATTAAAATCGACCAGCCATTCCAGTTTACTCGTTTTTACAGGTATGGCATTTATAGTAAGTTCAATACCTTTGTTACGCATTGAACATACATTGGCCAGGGTACTTCCGTGAAGGTTTGGTGGCACAGGCACAGTATATGTATGCAGCAGGTCCTTTGTGTCACGGATATATGCATCGACGGTACCTCCCAGCCGTGAATTTAAGATAAGCCAGTCAATGCCAATATCGTATTCGTGCTTTGTTTCCCATTTAAGGTCGGGATTGGGATTACTGACCGGAGCTATAGCCTGGAGGTACTGGCCCCCGTAGTAAAACTGTCCCAGCAGGTCAAGCCTTGTAACTGACAGGTAGGGATCAAGCCCGCTGTTTCCCGTTACACCGTAACCTGCACGAAGCTTTAGCAGCTGGATATTCAGTCCGCTCATAAAATTCTCATTTGAAATATTCCATGCTGCTGATACTGCAGGGAACGTACCCCATTTATTGTTGATTCCGAATTTTGAAGAACCCTCACGCCGCATGCTCGCGGATATAAAGTACTTACCCTTGAAGTTATAGGCGCCCCTTGCAAAGAATGCCACAAGGTTGCTTTTCTCCTTAAATGAGCTCATGGCGGCCCTCCCTTCACTAAGGTAAGTGCCAAGCCCCAGGTTATTATACTCAACATCATCTGTGATAAAATCACTATTACTTGCATCAAAGCCTTCCCTTACAAACTCCTGGAAAGAGTAACCCCCTATTAAATTAATATTATGGCTTGCCAGGTGTTTTTTCCATTCCAGGGTGGATTCGAATGTTTTTGTAAATCCGGCTGCCGACTCACGCTGGGCATATCCCCCCGTAGCAGCTGACTCCTGGGGAAGGGAATAGCTGGGTTCATAATAACCGTTTAATGACCTGTTGATATGCAATCCTGTAAGAGCACCTATTTTAAGTTCATCGGTAATATTCAGATCGACACCGACATTACCGTATATAAAAGTTACTGATGTATCTCTCACACGCTCTGTAAGTATGCCGACCGGATTTTCATATTGCCATGCCCCGACAATTTCGAAGAGGCTGCCGTCTTCATTATATACCGGTTCGGTCGGGTTACGCTGTAATACCTGTCGGACTGCATTATAGTCGACTGGATGATTCTTGTTATTAGACAGACCTAACTGCACGGTGAAGTTCATTCTGTCATTTAGTGCAAGCTGGTTCATGTTTAAGGCTACCCTGTACTCTTCCCTTGATGAGTTCAGCAATATGCCTTCCTGGCTGGAATAGTTCAGGGAAAGCCTGTAAGCACCTTTTTCACTGCCGTTGCTTATTGCCAGGTGATGCATATGGCTGAAGGGGGTTCTTGTTATTTCGTCCCACCAGTCCGTCGTATCCCCATAATCTATCATGCTGTTGGCAAGATTGACTTTTGCGGGAATACCCGAATTTAAAAATGTGTCCTTGATGGCACGGTACTCTTCTGCAGTAAGTACATCGAATTTCCTTAAGGCTGTCTCGGTATAAAATTTGGCCGAGTATTCAACCTCCATGCCCCTTGTTTTACTTCCCGTTTTTGTAGTGATGAGAATGACACCGTTTGTTCCGCGCGTTCCATATATTGCTGCTGCTGATCCGTCTTTAAGAATATCTATTGATTCGATATCCTCGGGGGCAACCGATTCAAGGTTTCCGCCGGGAATGCCGTCAATAACAATAAGAGGTTCCTCGCTGGCGTTTAAACTTGACGACCCTCTTAAACGGATTTCAAAGTTTGATGTAGGGTCCCCACCGTTAGTCCGCGTTACTGACAGTCCGGCCACCTTCCCCTGTATAAGCTGCAGCGGATAGGTGACGGCACCCTGGTTGAAATCCCTTTCTTTAACTGAAGCAACGGAGCCGGTCAGTTCCCTTTTCTTCACGGATCCGTACCCGATAACGACAATTTCGTCAAGTGATTCAATGCTTTCAACCAGGATCATATCCAGGGTAGTCTTTCCCCGAACACTTATTTCTTCTGTCAGATAACCCACAAATGAGAATACCAGCACAGCATCTTCACTTGAGACAACAATGTTGTAATTCCCGTCTGCATTCGTAGAAGTGCCATTCTTTGTACCCTTTTCAATAATGTTGACACCCGGCATGGGCGCCCCGGTATTTCCGTCTTTCACTGTACCTGTTATTTCGAGTTCCTGTTTCGCCTCGTAAGGCATGATCACTATCAGGTTATTATCCAGGATGCGGTAGGTATTTCCTGATTTTGGCAGGAAAGAATCCAGGAGCTCGTTAATCGTACTGTTTTCAGAACTGAGCGATACAATTTTATCCTCTATATCAGCATCCCTGTACAGAAACTTGTAGTTACTCTGATTTTCAATAGAAAGCAGTACTTCCTTGATCGTTACATTTTGCTTATCTATAGATAAACGCTCTGATTGTGTATAGCCGTTTGCAGCCATGCACAGCAGGTTTACCGATAACAGCAAAGCTGTCAGTTTCATAGTAATCAGGAGTTTTTTCATATTTAAGTTATGTTTTGGGTTAATAAATAACTATTTTATTTTTATGTATTTCATAATCAAAAGACTGGATCATCTTCAGTCCATTAAGTACATCCTCTATTGACTCGCGATCGAATTTACCTGAAAAGCGAATGTCGGAAAGAGCTTTGTATTTAAGTGTAATCTCAACGTTGTACCACCGTTCAAGTTTCCTGATAATATCTACAAATTTTTCATTATCAAAGACCAAAATGTTATTTCGCCATTCTGTAAATAACTCCGTGCTGATTTTATTCTGGATAGTAACACTTGAAACATCGGGACTGATAATCTTTTTTTTCTCCTGTGGCTGCCTGCTTTCACTGATCAGGAAATCATCATTTGATATTACAGCCTTCTGGTTAGGGTGAAGAACAGCCAGTTTAACACTCTGCTCATCAGGGAGATGGTTTTGATTATTGCTGTAAATTTCTACCGACCCTGTAACGAGTGTGGTCTCAGTGATATCTTCGTCTTTGTATGATCTAACATTAAAGCTCGTACCAACGGCTTTAATTATTATTTGCCTTGTCTTAACATAGAAGGGATGGCCGGCATCTTTGTTTACCGTAAAAAATCCTTCTCCTTCAAGTATTACGGTTCTGTCAGAAAGTCCAAACTGTGTGGCATATTTTATTGTGGTCCCTGAATTCAGGTTGACGGCCGAACCATCGGGTAATTGTATTGTTGATTTGGAACCGTAGGCTACGTTAACGGTTGAATATTCATCCGGATTTATTCCATCCCCGGGCTTTTTATGGATTATCCGGTTAACAGCAAAAGATACTCCAAATCCGATAATTAATATTGCTGCATACCTGATTAATCTTATTACAGTTTTTCCTGTTCTCAGGGATTTTTGAGTTACTTTGCTTTGTCCGGACACCTGGCTTATTCCCAGATTCTTACTTAGCAGGCTGAACTGTTCCTGCGGATTAAATTCCGGAGCACTGCCTGAAGTGTTAATCCATTCTTTATCGAGAGTTTCATTTACGTCGCGGCTGTTATGCTGAAAAAGAGAGCATAACTGTTTAAGGCTGGCAGGTTAAAGTTTGCCATCCCTGAATAAGGTGAGAAGATTTTCTATCCGGTTTTTATCATCCATTACTTACCATTATATATATAATTAAATTAAGGGGGTAATTTCAATGATTCGAGAATGGTTTTTTTAAAACAGGGACAGCACCCCTGTTTTTTCAGTATATTGTTTGCAGCTTCCTGTGGATGTAATCAATGGATTTTGTGATCTGTGTGTTAACGGTACTTTCAGTTACAGAAAGCTTACGGGCAATTTCCTTGTAGGACAATCCGTTTTGGCGGCTCAAAACAAAGATCTCACGCCGCCTGGGAGGCAGTTCACCAATACATTTTTCAACTATGCCGTGTAATTCGTTAAATATTACTTCATCTTCGGTAAGGAAATTACTCTCGTTTCCCTGAATAAGGACATAGTCAATAAATCTTTGAAAGTAGGCTTTCTTTTTTAATGTGTTAAAAATCCAGTTACGGGCGATAGTAAATATGTAGGCTGAAAAAGGCTTGTTTTCATCAATCTGCAGCCGGTTTTCCCAGACAGCGGTGAATACTATCTGGACAATCTCTTCTGCATCTTCCTTTGCTGAAAAAAACTTACGGCAGTAATTATAAATCCTGGGCGAATAGGTTAAAAACAGCTGTCTGAAAGCTTCACCATCGTCATGCTTTAGTTGTTTAATGAGCAGGGGCAGCTGCATTTTTGTTATATATGGTTTTTTATAGTTCAATATTCAGTTTAATGTCGCTGCCGGCAGGTAATGCCAGCGTGCATTTATTGGCTTTTTCAGGATCTCCTGTAATTATTACCTGTCCACTGCCCGAGATATTTATTATATCACGGGGCAGTTTAAGTGTTACCTCTTGTTTTATCCCTGAATTAAGTATTGCAGTAATTTTGTTGTTATTCCATTCAAGGCTTTTTATTTCAATGCGGCCGCGTAACAAGACACCTTCGATCTTCCCTTTTGTCCATTCAGCGGGTAATGCCGGTAGCAGTGATATGAGTCCGGGTTCCGAATATGCGAGTGCCCTAATGATAACAGAGGGATATCCTCCGCTAAGGTCCATGTTAAAGAGTCCTCCCGGGTCATGATAGGTAGCCAGGGAATTGGACCAGTAGCGGCTTGAAAGCCAGTAAATAATGTCACTTACCATTTCACGCTCACCCAGGTTTGCAGCAGCCAGTGCAAGGTCAACCATACCAAAAACCATTATGCCGCCGTTGTCTCTTCGCCGTACTTTCATCCTCTCTTCTATGGCTTTTTTACAGCCGTTCAACAAAACAGAATCTTCAGCTATTTCCGGGTCAATAATATCGAACAGTCCGTAAAGATGCGACACATGCCGGTGCCCATAGTTTTCTTCAAGTCCGGGCCACAGCCATTCCCTGAATACACCGTCTTCATTCACTTTATAGGCCGGCATTTTTGCCAGCATAGATTCCCATTTTTTTATTATTTCCTCGTCTTCACCCAGGAGCCTGCCTGCATTAATGCAATTTCCCAGCAGCTGCCTGGCGACCATCACATCCATGGTCGCATTTATACATGCCTGTGATTCGGAATTCCCCGGGTTGTTTTCGGGGGAGTACGAGGGATTGAAAATAAATTTCCCGTCATCGCCGGTTATCAGAAAATCCTCGTAGAAGAGGGCTGCTTCTTTCATAAAGGGGTAGGCGCGTTGTGCAAGGAACGTTTTATCACCTGTGTACAAATAATAGTCGTAGTAAAAATTTGACGCCCAGCCGGCTCCTGCTGTCCAGAAAGTCATGCACCAAATGTCGCCAAAGTGGTCATCCCATCCATGGTCGCTTGTACGCGACGGTACATGAATGCCCCTGCACCCGTAAAGATATTTTGCATTATCACGGTAATAGGGCAGCATCCTGTCCTGGTAATTAAAATAGGCCATCA
>CAZOLY010000020.1:0-30483 GCA_964580815.1 uncultured Bacteroidales bacterium | reverse complement strand
TCTCTGTTCCAAAATAATTTTATTACTTTAAAATCCCTTAAATAATAAGACAAATTAATAAATTTATAGTAATAGTAGCAGTTTTATTATATGCCGTATTTTCCAATAGTTATTAACAGAAAAAAGCTGCCTGGTATTTTTTTAGTTTCTAAAATCAAAATATAGTTATATTTATGGTCTGAAATTATTCTGCTAAAAATGAAGTCAAAAAAGCTTTTAAGATATTTGTTAATTATTGCTGTTTTGCTGATAATAATTGCTGTTATTGGCAAGAAGGCGGGATGGTTTGGGAAGTCCATTACTTATGATGTGGCAACAGAGAAAGTACAAAAACGTGATATTACCGAGTATATCACTGCAAATGGTAAAATTAAACCTGAAACTGAAGTTAAGATAACCCCTGATGTATCAGGCGAAATTGTTGAATTATATGTAAAAGATGGTGATAAAGTCAGGAAAGGTCAATTATTACTAAAAATAAAACCTGATACTTATATATCGGTCAGGGACAGGGCGGCTGCTTCCGTTGATGCGGCAAATGCAAATTTAGCCAATTCACAGGCCCAGCTGGAGCAAATCAGGGTACAATATGAACAGGCGCGTTTATCATTTGACCGCAATAAAAAACTGTGGAGCGAAGGTGTTATTTCAGAAGCCGAATGGGAAACTGCCAAATCAAACTTCGAAATTGCTACCGCTAATGTCTCTGCCGCTGAACAAACAGTCCTGGCAACCAAATATTCAATAAATAGTGCCGAAGCATCATTAAAAGAAGCAAATGAAAATCTGGTAAAAACTTCTGTCTATGCCCCCATGAACGGTACAATATCAATTTTGAATGTTGAGAAAGGAGAGAGAGTTGTTGGTACTGAACTGATGACAGGTACCGAAATGCTCAGGATTGCTGATCTAAGTAAGATGGAAGTATTAGTTGAAGTAAATGAAAACGACATTGTAAGGGTACATGAGCTTGATACTGCCCTTATAGAATTAGATGCTTATATGGATAAAAAATTTAAAGGGCTCGTTACAGAAATTGCAAATTCAGCAAAAGTATCCGGTGTTTCAGCAGACCAGGTGACATCCTTTGAGGTAAAAATTCTCTTACTTGAAGATTCATACAGAGAGCTAATTGAAAAAGGAAATCCCATCCCTTTTCGTCCGGGTATGTCCGCTTCTGCGGATATACAGACAGAAGTGAAAGCAAATATATTATCACTGCCTATCCAGGCAGTAACAACGCGACTTGATACAATAAATAAAACAGACTCAATTACTCCTGAAGGTAAAAATAAAGAACCCGAAGAGGTAGTTTATGTCTATGAAAATGGGAAAGTAACACAAACGAAAATTACTACCGGCATTCAGGACAATAACTATATTGAAATAATTGAAGGGCTTAAAGAAGATGAAGAAGTTGTTGTTGCTCCTTACAATGTTATTAATAAGAGCCTAAAGAACGGATCAGCAGTTAATATAGTTGACAAAAAGGAGCTTTATAAAAAGAAAAAATAATATGCTCCTGTCAATAATCAACATTGTAATAAATGGGCCTTATTCTAAATATTGAGACTGCAACAAACGTATGCTCGGTTGCCCTTGCACGTGATGGAGAAATGACCTGTCTGAAAGAAAGCCTTAAAGATAAATCGCATTCGACTCTATTAAGTGTTTTTATAGAGGAAACATTAAGGGAAAACAAATTGTCGGCACATCAACTGGATGCAATTGCTGTTAGTAAAGGTCCGGGCTCATATACAGGATTACGAATAGGGGTTTCCATAGCCAAAGGCTTATGTTATGGAAGCAATAGACCCCTGATTTCCGTGAATACTCTAAGGGCAATGGCCTATGGAATGATTAGCGGCCATAAACCGGACAAAAATAATCCTTTCCGGTTAAAAAATACACTTTTTTGTCCAATGATAGATGCCAGAAGAATGGAAGTGTTCACAGCCATATATGACCACTTGAACAATATCGTCGAAGATACACGGGCATTAATAATCGACTCCTCATCATTCAAAGAATATTTTGCTGAAAAGAGGCTGATTTTTTTCGGGACAGGTGCAGCTAAAATTAAGAATATCATAAAAAATAAAAATACATTGTTTATTGATAATTATAATACATCGGCCCGTAACATGATTAAACTATCAGAAGAGGCTTTTAAGAAAAGGGAATTTGAAAACGTGGCATATTTTGAGCCATTCTATTTAAAAGACTTTATTGCCACTTTTCCAAAGAAAAAGCATCTTTAAGGTATCAAATTAATATTAAACAGTTAACTTTAATTACATAATTATCTTTATGAAGTTTATTGCAGGAGTTATATTATACCTATTATCATATTCAATTGCCAGCGGTCAGTTTGAAATGTCTTTAACCGGTTTGGAACCGTTTAAATCAGGGGAATTATTAAAATATTCAATTCGATACGGTCCGATCCACGGTGGTGAAGCATTTATTGAATTAAAACTGGTAAAGCATAAAACTAACCCGGTCTATAATGCAAAAATGCTGGCAAAAACTGTTGGTATCGCCGAAAAACTATTCAAGGTAAGGGAGCATTATGAAAGCTATTTCTATCCCAAAACCTGTATACCTGTAAAATCAATCAGGGATGTAAGGGAAGGAAATTACAGGGCACATGATGAGGCTGTCTTTAATCTTGAAGACAGTACATTATATAGTCTCAAATCAGATTCATTCATTAAAGTTCCCCCCGAAATCCTTGATATGGTTACTGCATTATATTTTATCAGGAGTCTGGATTATCAGGAGCTAAATCCCGGAGATACCATAAACCTTGTAACTTTTTTTGATAATGATATTTTCCCCTTCCCATTAAGGTACAGGGGAAAAGAAGTATTAAGAACGAAGTTTGGTAAAATTCAGTGTTTGCGCTTCGACCCTGTTGTCGAAACCGGCAGGATATTTGAGTCTGAAGATGATATGATAATATGGCTCTCTGATGATAAAAACCTCATCCCGGTAAAAGCCCGCTTTGACTTAATAGTCGGCTCAATTAAATGCGACCTGATCGAATTTTCAGGTTTAAAATATCCGTTAATCACTGTGGAAGAATAAAGATGCTGCAAGAACAAACACAAATTAATAGCTCAATATTTAGCAAAATTGCACTAATTTTGTTTTTTTTGCATCCGTTAATGCGTATTTATTCCTTTTACAGTATTTTTGTATTCATTTTTTTACTGTTTTATGGCGACAACGGCGGATTTTAGAAATGGATTATGTATTGAATTTAATAATGACCTGTATACGATTGTACAATTTCAGCACGTGAAACCAGGCAAGGGACCGGCCTTTGTCAGGACAAAACTTAAAAGTCTGAAAACAGGCAAAGTAATAGATAATACTTTCGGGGCAGGAGTAAAAATAGAAACAGCCAGAATTGAAAGGCGGCTATACCAGTTTTTGTATAGTGATGATCTTGGATTTCACTTTATGCATAGTCAAACATTTGAACAAATTACCATTAATAACAGCTTTATTGAATCTCCCGGGCTGCTGAAAGAAGGCCAGGAGGTTGAAATTGTATATCATGCTGACACAGAGACTCCAATTTCATGCGATTTACCTCCCTTCGTAGTTTTGGAAGTAACTTATACAGAACCAGGGGTAAAAGGAGATACAAGTTCGTCAACTGCAATGAAACCGGTAAAATTGGAAACCGGTGAAAAAATTAATGTCCCTCTTTTTATTAATACGGGAGATAAAATAAAAATAGATACACGCTCAAAGTCATATGTTGAAAGAATAAAAGAATAATTAGTTACAAATCCATGACTTGTGAATAAAGTAAGTAAATCATCAATAAAAAGATTAGAACTTACAACCTTTAAACTAAGGTCTCTGCTGAATATTACCCAGGCTATCAATGAAAACCTTACCCAGGTACAGTTGCTTAAGAGATATGAGGAACTTCTGACCAAAGATTTAAGTATAGGTAAGGTACTCATTTTTAAATATGATGAAGATGCCTGGAAATGTATTCTTAAGTCAGGAGAAGTTGGTGCTGCCTATGAAAATATAGATGTTAAAAGAGACCTGTTGCCAATAGATGAAATATCCTTTGTAACATCCTCAACCAGCACATATCTTAATGATTTTGATATAGTAATACCTGTAATTAACAAAGGCACTCCTATTGCATTCGTTATAATTGGGGATATTGAAGAGGGCGAAGGTGTTAGTCCCACGATAAAACATTTAAATTTTATTCAAACTCTCTCCAATATTATTATTGTAGCAATAGAAAACATAAGGCTGTTTAAGGAAAGCCTGAGGCAGGAAGCTTTAAGAAAGGAGCTTGAGCTTGCATCAAAGATGCAAAATATGCTTATACCTAACCAGGAAATACTTCCCAGGAATAAGAAAATCACAATGACTGCGTTTTACCATCCGCACTCTGAAGTAGGGGGCGACTATTATGACTATCTCGAACTAAGCAGGGATGAAATTGGCTTTTGTATCGCCGATGTTTCCGGGAAAGGAATGTCAGCTGCATTATTAATGTCTAATTTTCAGGCTAATTTAAGGGCTCTTTTCACTCATGAAATATCACTGGCTGCATTGGTTGAAAAGCTCAATGAAAGAGTTATGCATGCTGCGAACGGGGAAAAGTTCATAACTCTCTTTCTGGGTAAATTTAATTTCAAAACCAGGGAGCTTGAATATATAAATGCCGGGCATAACCATCCCATATTATATCAGAAGAAAAAAAAGAATATAATCCATCTTAATAAAGGTTGCGTAGGGATTGGAATGCTTGATGAAATACCCATGATTAGAAAAGGATCAATCACTATAGAAGAAAATACAAAAATTCTTTGTTATACTGATGGATTGATCGAACTCCTGGACGGTAAAGGAATATCCTACGCGACAAATGAAATTGAAGAATGCCTGTCAAACAGCGATAGTATAGAGGACAATATTCAGCAAATCATAAAAAAGCAGGGTATAATTGAGGGTAGTGCCGCTATTTTTGATGATATTTCAATACTGGGAATAGAAATATTTTAGTTCTGCTGTTTTTCCGTAGTTCCCCCCTTCACATATGAAACATCCATAGCAACAAGCATTGCTGTGAACCCCCAGAATAAAGCCGAAGCTTTATCCGTATCTAAAAAATTATTCATTATGCTATGGACATAGTAGGTTATAAGTCCGAGCAATAATGACAGGGAAAGTATTTTTAAAGGTTTTGAATCAACTTTCCTGTATACTCTGAATCCTGTTATCAGGGTCAAAATTATTATCGCAACAAAACTTAATGCCCCAATAAATCCCGATTCTGCCAAAGGACCAAGATATTCGCTGTGAGCATTACCCCTGTCTCCTTCTTCCGTACTAATCGGAGTTTTTTGATAGCTCACCTGATAGGGTGCATATTTAAACATGTATGTTCCCGGTCCCCATCCGAATAGCGGTCTTTCTTTAAACATCCTCACAGCACAATTCCACCTGTTAAGTCTTTCCACATTTGAATAATCATTCGTAATATTTGATATTGACCGTATATGTTCAGCCAGGCTTGCAGATGAATCCTGCGTATTCATTTCCATCCTGAAAAGAATTTCCGTAAAATTGCTAAAAGCAATATATATTACCAGCAAGCTTGTTAATACTATCATCCACAATCTTATTCTTAAAATAACTATTATAAATATACCAAAAGCAAAAATCAGGCTTACCCATGCAGCCCTTGAATATGAAAGAATAAAGCCTATGGTAATAATTATAGTTAAAATAAATGCGAATAACCTGACACTCCTGCTATTTGAACTGTCAATAGTTAATCCTGAAATTACCGGAATAATCATTGCCAGAGTAGCCCCATATGCTGTATGATCATTAAAAAAGGGACCCATGACGTAATGCGATGCCTGCTGATCGAATAATCCTATGGACATATGCCTGTGAATTGTATAGAAAATCACAATAATAAGAGGCAGGATATAAGCCCAAAGGAATTTTTTTGAAAAACTGGTATTTTTACATAATTCTGCTGCTATAAAATAAAAAGCTATTACAAACCAGAATCGTGATAGAAAAAATTTTATGGATACTACGGGCATGCTGCTGGTGAGAGAAGTGATAAATATCCACAATAAATTTATATATATTGCTATGGACAGGGGATGTACAAAAATCTTATGATCAATCCTTTCATTGTTCATTATTTTAATGAAGAACAAAAGGAAAGCCACAATAATAAGTGGTTCAGAAGGTAAAGACAGGTTTACATCCAGATTACTGAAAAAAGTGTACAAAGGTATGGAGAGAGGTACCAGGAATATAATCACGAGCATAAAGTTGTCAAACCTTACAAAGGCAACCAATAACGCCATAAGCAGCAAGGGGAGATACATCAGATATGGTATCCCTTCTTTGTAAATGAGAATACTGTGAATTAAAATAAATAATACTGAACTTATGTAAACAATATATTTTGAGATAATCCTGGACAAGATACTCAGCTTTTTATTTTGTTTCTTTTAATAATATCAACTGCTAGCAATATAAAAAGTGCAAATATGAATGCGGCGATTGTAGAAGTTATAACTACGATAGACTTCTTTGGATACGATTTTTTTTCTGCCGGGTATGCATAATCAACGACATACTTATGAGGCAAAGCCTGTTCTGCTTCAACTTTGGCTTCAATATACTTGGAATTTAAAATATACAGTTGTTGTTTAAAATGAACAAGCTGATCTCTGATCGAGACATAGGCAGAACCGTACTCGGACAAGTTTCGCAGTTCCTTCTCCAGTCTCTTGGCACCTTCCATATTACCATCCTTTAAAGCAAAACCATAAGCTTCAATAAGCCTTTCTGATTGCGCTTCATAATGATTAATACCCAACTTGTTTAAAACGGTGAGGGAATCCTCATAAAGCTTGATTTCTTTGTGCAAATCCTCAAGTTGTTCATCAACCAGGTTAAGTCCGATTGACGCTCTTTCCAATATTATTTTATTCATAATGGTATCAACAAGATTTGCAATATCATTGGCAATATTGGCAGCAATATTTGGATCCTTGTCCATTACACTTATAACAACCGATAAATATTTCGTCCGCCTGAAATTAACACTTGAATTATATGCTTTGTACAATTCTGTACGTTTATACCTGTGAGTTGTATCTATTTCATAATGATGCATTAAATCATATTTTTCAATTATCCTGTCTCTAATCTGATTTGAATTTAAAACTTGCAGTAGTTGTTCAGTTTCTTCCTCTTCCCCGAATGACAGCATACCTTTACGACCAACATAACTGTATGAAAAAAGATATTTTGCTGTTGATGCATCGGGTTCTGCGAACATAACAACCTCTGATTTAAAAAGAGGTGTAATCTGGTATGATACTACGATAGATACTATAGCTGCGATAATAGTAACTATTATTAACGGTATCCTTTTATTCCAGGCAAATATTATTAAGTCCAGTGAACTTAAATTAAACTTATATTTCTTTTCTTCTTTCATTGATTTTAAAGTTATAGTTTATAAACTTCTTAAAATATAATAGTTTTTCTTTCCTTTTTGAATAAGCAGGTACTTTTTATTTAATAGATTTTTGTCCGACACAACAAATCCCGAATCACTGATTTTTTCCTTATTGACATTGAGACCTCCTCCGTCAATCATTCTTCTTAATTCACCTTTAGATGAAAATACCGGTGATTTTTCAACCAGAAGCTCCTCCAGGTTAATCCCTTTTTTAAATAATCCCGCACTTACTTCATATAAGGGGACACCTTCGAATACACTCAAAAATGTATCCTCATCCAGGTTTTGAAGTGATTCTGCAGTTCCTTTGCCAAATAATATTGACGAAGCCTCGACAGCAGCATTATAATCTTCTTTTGAATGAACCATAACAGTAACTTCCTCGGCAAGCTTTTTTTGCAAAATTCTTAAATGAGGTGCTTTCCGGTGTTCTTCTATTAAATCATTTATTTTATCACGCTTAAGCATTGTAAATATCTTAATATATTTTTCAGCATCCTCATCGGATGTATTAATCCAGAACTGATAGAATTCATAAGGTGAGGTGTATCTTGGATCAAGCCATATATTTCCTTCCTCTGACTTGCCGAACTTACTCCCGTCGCTTTTTTCAATTAAAGGCCATGTCAGTGCATATGCTTCCCCTTTGTCTTTTCTCCTTATTAATTCATTACCGGTAGTAATATTACCCCATTGATCCGATCCTCCCATCTGCAATTTACAGTTTCTATTCCTGTATAAATAAAGAAAGTCAAATCCCTGAACCAGCTGGTATGTAAATTCAGTAAAAGACATACCTGTTTTTGAATCATCTCCCAGCCGCTTTTTAACGCTGTCTTTTGAAGTCATATAATTAACCGTAATATGCTTGCCTATATCGCGTATGAATTCAAGGAAAGTAAATTCTTTCATCCAGTCATAATTATTAACCAGTTCAGCTGAATTCGGAGTACTGGAATTGAAATCAAGAAATTTGGAAAGCTGCTTTTTTATTCCTTCCTGGTTTTTCCTGAGGGTGTTTTCATCCAGCAGATTTCTTTCTGAAGATCTGCCCGAAGGATCGCCAATCATGCCGGTTGCTCCACCGATTAAAGCAATGGGTTTATGGCCTGCAATTTGAAAAAGTTTCAGCATCATAACCCCCACCAAATGCCCTATATGAAGAGAATCTCCTGTCGGATCAATGCCTACATAAGCCGTTGTCAATTCTTTTTTTAACTGCTCTTCGGTCCCGGGCATAATATCATGAATCATACCCCTCCATATCAGTTCTTCTATGAAATTCATCATGAAAATTTTTGCAAATATAACATTTGATGATAACTATTAATGTAATTTATATCTTTAAACTACAATTTTATTATCTGATTGTGTATTCTTCCTTATTTTTTCATATTCCAGCCTGAAGTATGGGAATACCATGCGGGCAACTGAAGAGAGCGGCTTGTATAATAATGACTTATGTAATGCGGATTCATCTTTTTTATCTCTTGGCAGAAAGTGTGTGTTATAATCGATAATATCTACAATAAGCAGCACTATGCTGATGATAAATGCAATTTTTATCACACTGAATAGTAATCCGAGGATCCTGTTAACAAAATCCAGGGCTACAGCTTTGGCAAACTTTTCCGTGAGCCTTGCGACCAAATGAACAGCAATAACTATTATCACAAAAGTTATGGCAAATGCTGTCAATTGCAAATATTCACCTGCAAAACCAAATTTTTTTGTAAGTACAAATTCAGTATATCCCGAAAATTTGATCGCTCCTATAACTCCAAGTAATAATGCAGCCAGAGACGCAGCCTGAATTATAAGTCCCTTGGAAAATCCTTTGTAAGCTGCATATATAAGAATAACGAGAAAAACTATATCAAAAATGTTCATACTAATGTATAGCGATATAATTGTTCCCTCAATTAAAGAAATATTTTTAAATGTTCAATTAAAACTTTTTAACAATTTACTGATTTATTATTTATAAAAAATAAATATTTGTTTGCTAAATCATTTTCAATAATTTTGTGGCGCGAAATGATAAGCAAAATAATACCGGCCCCGTAGTTCAACGGATAGAATAGCGGTTTCCTAAACCGTAGATACAGGTTCGACTCCCGTCGGGGCTACAATTACCTTACGTTACATCAAAACAAGATATATATGCGGGATTGTTCCGGAAAGATTCTTTCTCTTCCTGTGAAAAGTTTATAAATTTAATGATAACATCAGCTTTAACTCTTTTAATGATTCTGCTTAATAATCCGAGATGGCCGAGTTTATTTATTGTCTTGATAAGCTTACTGTCAGTATCAAGATAAAATAAGGCAAAATGGGCTTTTGTCAGGGCGCAGACAGTTTCAAATAAAGGAAGAAGATATTTTTCATATCCCTCTTTATAATAAATTCCTTCTATAGCTGCAAACCTGAAATTATGAGGATCAAAAAACCTTAGCATTCCCGGGAAGCAATTAATGATTTTAAACAATATTCCTTCCGGGAATCCCGGTTTCTTAATAATTTCCCAGGTCTCGGGGTTGGCCTGAACTGCTGCAACTATTTCATTATCAAGTTTTAGCAGGTAATAATTGTTATTATAAAAGAGGTTCTGTTCAGTATACATATTAAATCCTCTGTAAAATCTCCCCAGAAGTCTGAGCATACCAGGTTTTTCCTCTTCCTTTATCCTCTCTACAGCGGGATGAATCTGCGGATTAAGGCGGCTGAATAATATTGTGCTTAAGCTACGGACCTTCTGAAACCCCATCTGATCACCAAATATCATGGACCTGATATTATCACGCAAAATATAAGCATAGATAAATGTCTTTTTATTTGGACTCTGCATTTTACTCAGTAACCGGTTGGGTTCGTTAAAATAGTCTTTGAGTATAACTTTAAGTATATTATCCCCGGAGGTATTATCCCGGGAACTATTATCTCTGGAAGTATTATCTCCTGAAGATAGTCTGTCATTATAATCTTCCTTTTTATGAATTTTTGTACGTAATGGGGCCCGGATGGAAAAATACCGAATATGCCAGGAGCTATATAAACTCTCTTTGTTGTAAGTGTTTCGCAGGATAAATCCCATAGTTCCAAGCAACCTGCTTAACTTTCTGAGCACCAAAAAATAACACGAATCCAGTAATCTTATCTTTTCCTCAACACCTGTAATTTTATATAATAGCCGGCCCGGGGTACCAATTGTAGTATTCTTTAAATGATTAATAATATCCTGTCCGGGGTCACGCTCAACCTTAATTTCCAGCGCATGATATTTGGCTATTTCTGTTTGATTCTCTTTCATATTATTACCTTGTCATTTTTAATCCAAAGCATTGATCTCCATGCAATGTCGATATTTTCATGAATAAAAGCATCATAACTGGTAATGAAAAAAATTTCAGACCAAAATTACAGGCTAAAAAAATGAAAGTGAAACGGGTTTTTGCTATAGGATGTAAAGACAGAAGTAAATAATACTAATATGGCCAGGTAACCCGGATTGTTTTAAGGTGAATTATTAAATTTTGCTATTGAAGAGTATTATTTTGCAATTATTAATAAATTTTTTCATATGGATACCTTATTTTAGTATAATTTGCAAATTTTCTGAAGTAGAATTATTTATTTTTATCAATATACTATTTATAATTTTTTTAGAATTTTGCACTCCCATGAGTATAAAACTAATTTCAGTCCTGTTGTTTAATAATTAATCACTATCATTGCCAAAAAATCCGGGCTGACAAATTTTTAAGGATAAGGAAAAAATTAAATGTGCAGAGGAAGAATCAAGAGTTGGGGTTTTGTTGTTTTGTTTTTAAGTAGTTTCTACTTTAAAATTATAGCTCAAAGCATAGATACTCTCTATTTATCAGCAACATATACAGGTATACCCCTGATAGAATTCCTGTCTGATCTTGAAAACCGGTTCCCCGTTACCGTATATTACCAGGATGACTGGTTCGCCGGTGAAACTGTTAATCTGAGCTTTACTAACACTTCTTTGCCGGAAGTCCTTGATAAGGTATCGAAAGGCACTCCTTATATGTATCAAGTCATTCAGGGCAATATGATAGTGTTTATGCCCAGGGAGGATGTTGCCTTTTTAATGGGATTAATGATTGATCTCAGCAGAGATATGAAGGATGTAAGCGTCGTGGAAATAGGTGACCCCGCCGAGGCAGGAAAATACAAAAAAGCGGTTTTAACAGGGACGGTAAGTGACGGAAAAACAGGACAACCCCTCTTTGGCGCCACTGTTTATATTGAGAACACAACCAATGCTGTCATCAGCAACTTAAGCGGGGCTTACTCACTGGAGATAACTCCCGGAATATACACCCTTGTGGTTTCAAGCATCGGATTTGAAACAGCAGAATATAAAATAAAGATTATCAGCAACGGCAACCTCGATATCGAGTTATTTGAAAAGTCACATAAAATAGAAGAAGTGGCAATATACGGACAGAGGACGCACGAAAATGTCAGGGGCAACCAAATGAGCCTGATAGAGATGGATGCAAAAAATATAAAGCAGTTACCTTCCCTCGTTGGAGAAAAAGATATATTAAAAAGCCTTACAATGATGCCCGGGGTCAAATCAATTGGTGAGTTTGGCTCGGGAATTAATGTAAGGGGAGGTGGTGAAGATCAAAACCTTTACCTTCTTGAAGGTGCACCAATCTTCAATACTTCGCATGTATTCGGACTCCTGTCAGTTATTAATCCCGATGCCGTAAACAGTGTTACCCTTTATAAAGGACACATACCTTCGGGTTACGGGGAAAGGGTTTCATCTGTAATGGAAATAAAACTGAAGGACAATAATATTGATAAAATGCATGCCAGGGGCGGCATTGGTCTGTTTAACAGCCGCCTTATGTTCGAAGGCCCTGTTTATAAGGATATTATATCTTTTAATATTGGTGGAAGAACAAGCTATTCAAACTGGCTGCTGGGAAAGATGCCCGACTATTACCTTCAGAAAAGCTCCGCTTCATTTTATGATGTAAACGGACTTCTAAAACTAAATGTAAAAAATCACCAGATCACTCTCTTCGGGTATAAAAGTTATGACAAGTTCAGGTATGCCTCAGAACTGAGCTACGAATATGAGAATATTCTGGGATCATTTAAATGGAATCACTCTATTACCTCTAACCTGGCAGCATCTCTTATAGTTTCTCTCAGCCGTTATAATGTAAGAAAAGACGATATAAAGCCAGGATATGAACAGAGCAGGATAACGACCCGGACAAATTACCTTAATGGCAAATATAATATCTCATATACAGGTCTCACTAATCATAATATCGATATAGGATTACAGGGCATTCGTTACGAAATACAGCCCGGAGAAAAAATGCCCTTAAATGATACCTCCTTGATAATACCTGAAACATTGATGAATGAGCAGGCATATGAAGGTGCAATATATATTAATGATCTATACGACATAACTAATAACATATCTGTCAATGCAGGCATAAGGTATTCAGGCTACTTTTTTACAGGCCCGCTCAGGATCCCTGTTTACCAGGAAGGTGCCCCAATAAGTGAAGTTTCTGTTATCGATTCTTTATATTACAGCAAAGGTGAAATTATAAAGCCTTATTACAACCTTGAACCCCGCCTTTCCCTGAAATTCCAGTTTGACAACAAAAACTCCGTAAAATTGAGCTATAACAGGAACAGCCAGTATATTTCACTGATCTCATATACATCTATTCCCACTCCCGATGATGTATGGAAACTGTCAGGCCCTTATATCAGACCAATATTAGCTGACCAGTTTGCTATCGGCTATTATCGGAATTTTTTAGGGAAGAGCATAGAAACTTCTGTTGAATTATATTACAAAAAGCTGTCTAACCTGGTTGAATACAGGAATAGCGCCAGCATTGAAATGAAGCAGCATATTGAGACAGAACTTATAAATGCTTCCGGTAAAAACTATGGTATTGAATTTTTACTGAGAAAGAAAACAGGTAAGCTTGATGGATGGATAAGTTATACCTTTTCAAGGACTTTCAAAAAAACAAGCGGTATATACAGCGACGAAATAATCAACAATAACGATTTTTACCCTTCATCTTATGACAAACCCCATGATTTAACAATCCTGTTAAATTATAACATTACCCGCCGCTGGAGAATTGCAGGTAACTTCACTTACGCCTCAGGCAGATCTGTGACACTTCCTGAATATAAGTATAGTATTGGAGCCGAAGAATTAATATATTATTCCGACAGGAACAAATACAGGCTACCTCCTTATCACAGGCTGGATTTATCGATAAGCATTGATGAGAGCCTGAGGATAAAGAAGAAATGGAAAGGCAGCTGGACTTTCTCATTATTAAATGTCTATGCCCGAAAAAATGCATATTCGGTTTTTTATAAAAAGGAACAACCGGACTCTAATAATGATTATAAGAGATTCAATCTCTTCAAACTCTATATTATTGGGAAGCCATTGTTCACAATAACCTATAATTTTATTTTCTAAATAATGACGGCAGCTTATAAAAAAATATTAATCTTTATATCATTCGCACTTCTTATAGCATGCCAGGAAGTATATAATCCCGATGATATTGATGCCGGCTTAAAAATACCGGTGATTGAGGGTTATCTTCATGACGGCCCCGGCCCTTACAGGGTGGAATTATTCTGGGCAGCAGCTTTTTATGATAGAAGCTATACAGCGATAACAGATGCACTTGTTACTATTTCCGATGATTATGGGAATACTGAAATTTTAACTGAAACAGGCAATGGCAGATATTATAGTGATAAGAACGGAATGAGGGGCACTGCAGGCAGGATATACACCCTTCATGTTGAATTGCCTGACGGCAGTATATACGAATCCGTGCCGGTACTTATGCACCCTGTTAAAAAAATTGATACTATATATGCCGAACCGGGGCAAAAAGAATATACATCAAGAAACCTGTATGGCGAGCTGATGATCCATAAAGAAGGAGGTTTATACGTATACGTTGATATAAATTCAGAATCCGATGACATGCGATTCTTTCGTTTTTACAGCAGGGTTATATCACAAAGTCAATATTCCATATACCATCCGGGTGCCAGTGAACCCGTTTATGTATATTGCTGGGATACCTGGGGTCTTAATGACATTGTAAATGTAAAATCCACAATATTAAGCAACAACGAACAGGTGATAAAAAAACATAATCTTGGCTTCCTTCCATACGTATACAATTCCGCATGGCAGGACGATACAACAGGCCCCTCTCGTCCCGACGGATGGATTGTTACTACTACAGCTTACTCAATACCGGAAGATGCCTATGAATATTATAACTCTATTGTTACCCAGCTTAGTGCTGAAGAACGGATATTCGATCCTGTGCCTTCCCAGATAACAGGCAACATCCGGTGCATTAGTGATACCGGCAAACTGGTATTGGGCTTGTTTGAAGTCGCATCAAAAACTTCAAGGCACACAGCGTTTGACTGGGCAACCGGACTGAAAAACTATACTATTTTGAATTTGCCGGAATACTCGGCTCCGGTAGGCGACTCATGCCAGGATACCATTATGCCGGACTTTTGGATTACGTTTAAATGATTTTAACAATAAACAGAATGAAAATCCCATTAATATAAAAGTGAAAAATTATAAGTTTTCAATAGAATTTTTACTGGTTGGCCTGCTAATGATAGTCCCCGTATTTTTACTGCCTTCAAACGGACAGATGCCTGATTTTCATATCGAACAAAATGATTGCTTCCTGGAAAGAAATGAAAAAGTATTTGTGCAACTTGATAAAAACACCTATATCTCCGGCCAGCCATTGATGTACAAAGCATATGTCGTCAATGCATCCTCATTGAGAACAAGTGTGCAAAGCAGGATTATTTATTTTGAAATAACAGGACATAATAACAAACTGCTATATAGCTGGCGATCCAATTTAGAAAACGGACTTTGTTTCGGATCAGTTATTATTCCCGATACTATTTCAGGAGGCATATATACTCTAAGGGCATATACCAACTGGATGAGAAATACTTCACCTGCTTTTTATTTTAAAACAGGTATCATCATTACAAAAATAAATGAATCAGACCTTAAACAATTACCAGGATCAGCTATCCCGCCTGGCCAAAAAACCGAACTACAGTCCTTGCAGTCAATAGCCAATACATCAGGTTATGATCTGGAAGTTGATACTTCCCGGTCCGATGAAATTATTATTAATATCAGTTCAGACCAGGAGGGAATCTTTAATAACAGGCTGTTTCATCTTATTTTACAGTCACGCGGAAAAATATTAAATAATATACCTGTTACATTAAGTAACGGCTCAGCAAAAGTTATCATTTCAAAAAATGATATTCCTGCAGGTATTCTAAATATTGTTCTTTTCGATTCCTATAACAACCCGCTTACCGAAAAGCTGGCCTGTATATATCCCGAAGATTATCCTTCACTGGAAATAAAAACGCTGCAAAAGGTTTACGGAAAAGGAGACAAAATCAGCCTCGAAATAGAGTTAAATAATGTTGATAATTCCGATACCGCCTGGCTTTCAGTATCGGTATATGAAAAAACACCATTACAGGATTTTATAAATAATCACAGCATTGCATCATACCTGCTCTTTTATTCTGAAATTGAAACGGACAAATATGCATGGAACATGCTGTCGCATGACAATATCAGGCCCTGTCCGTTTATCATGGAAGATAAGGGATTCGTTCTTTCAGGAAGAGTCCTGAATAAAAAAAATAGTGAGCCCATCACGAATAAACTGGTTATGCTGTCTTATGCAGATAGTGTTGCTTCTTTGAAATACTGTTATACTGATTCAGGCGGCAGTTTTTATTTTTTGCTTGACCAGTCCTATGATAACAGGGACTTAATACTGCAGCTTATTAACTATGATACAGGCACAAAGAGTATTACCTGGGAAATTGATAATAAGTACAATCCCGATAACCTGCCGTATGGCAGTCCCATTCCTCTGTCGCCCGCAATCAGAGAATACCTGGAATACTGCAGAAAAATTACTATAATTAATAACATATACGATCGTACAGATAAAAATGACAGTCTGCCTGCAATTATAAACAATGTACGTGAACCCGGGAATTTCTGCGGCAGGCCTGATTACGAAGTGTATCCGGCAGATTTTATTGAATTAATTGATTTCAGGGATTTATCAGAAAATATTCTGCCCGGTGTAAAATTCAGAAAGAGAGGTGATATTTATTATGTCCAGATTTACGACCATAAAAACCAAATTATTATGCCCCCCGGGGCAACTGTTCTGTTAAACGGTGTGCCTTGCAAAAATCTTGAATTTATATCATCATTAGGTTCAAGTGATATTAAACGTATAGATGTCTATCAATCGCAAATTCTGTATGGCGATCTGTCTTTTTACGGACTACTGTCAATTTATACTTACGATGGGAAGATCCCCGGGGCTTATCTTGATAACTATGCCTGTGTTTACAAAAATAAAGTCCAGCGACCTTATATCTTTGCCGACAGCAATGGTGAACTGCAGACAGAAAGGATTATAAAAAATCAACCTGATTTCAGACAGACACTTTACTGGAATCCGGGTCTTGTGATAAGCGGGCAGAACAAAGCTGTAATTGAATTCACTGCATCCCTATTGAAAGCCGGATACAATATAATAGTCCGGGGTATCACATCCGGAGGTATTCCCCTGGAAGGCACCTGTGAAATAACAGTAAAATAGTTAAAAGCTGATAAAATGAAGAATCTTATAATATTGATTATCCTAATTTTTATAATGAACATAGAACTTATATCCCAGAAATATTATTGTAACTGTATTGATGATACCCATATAACAGAGAACTTTGAAAATAAACTCTCGGGTAGAATTTATGTAAACAATTACATGGATTATAATATACAATTCTTTTATAAATGGGCATTGGGGGATGTTGTTATGGCTGACGGCCAGATTATTAAAAATAAGTACATTCGTTATAACCGTTATTATGATGAACTTCTATGGTTACGGAAATCAGATTATAAAACTGCAATAGTTGATAAAGAAACCGTTAATGAATTTATTATATATGCTGAAAATAATGCTCCCTATGCATACTTTAAAAAGAGCAGGATAAAAAACTGGTATCAGTCCGATTCAACAGATGTCTTTCTCCAGGTTCTGACAGAAGGAAATATATCTCTTTATGCTTTCCGGACAGTTATGGTTATAAAAAATAAAAATGAGATATATGATAAAAACATATATTATCTTCTTATAAATAATGACTATTATAAAATCGATGCTAATCGACTGAGCTTACTGCGAACGCTGGCCGATAAAAAGTCACAGCTAAAGCAAATACTGCGCAGGAATAAATTAAAAGTAAGATTCGAACCCCAGCTGATCGAGGCAATAGAACTATTGAACAAAGATTTTGAGTTAAATAATTAGTCCGGTTTCCCGCAACTACAAGGTACACAGCAATAACTATATTCTTTTATAGCATCTTACCCAGTCAATTTCCATTGAGGCAGGTAGATTATTCCCTTTTATTTCTTTATGTAGCCCTGAACTTAGAATTAAATACATAGGTTCCTGCGGGACACCCTGTGATGAGGTGGCTATAGTAACACCGTTTATTTTCCACTTAAGCTTATCCTGTGACCATTCCAGGGAATATATATAAAAATCCTTTGAGTACCTCGATAATCCGAGTCTGGATATTTTCTTCCTGATACCCCCCCTTGTATTTATATTTCCCCAGTAACTGCTCATTACCAGTTTATTCTCTGCTTTAGCAATATCTATGTGCGGCAAAATCTGGTCAGATAACATCCAGAATGAATGACTTACAGGATAACTTTCATTAAATTTTATCTTGGCCTCGAATATTCCGTATTTCTGCCTGTAGCTGTTACCCGTACTTATAAGTCCGGATGTATAATCAAATTCCTTGGGATAAAATCCTATTTTCGGATTCCAGGCCTTACCTTTAGCCTTTTCTTTCCTTGTCAGTATTCTTAAAATACCCTTATCAAACTCCAGGTTTCCTCCATCAGTAAAAAAATGTTTATCATGTGCAAGTGAATAGCTATCCTTTATTAAAGCATCTCCCCAAAAATATCTGGTCATCCATTTCTTGCGGTCAAGCCTGCCGGATGAAAAATCTTCCTCAAAGCTCACTTCCCACGTTTTTAGCTCGTCAAACTTTGTTGAATCCTTGAGCTCAAAATACCATACAATCTTTTCCGAGGATTTTAATTCTTTATATTTCTGCTCTATTTTATACTCATCTGATAATTCTAATTTTTTTGCAGGCGGCAATAACATATATTCCTTTACTTTTCTGAAATCATCAGATTGAATATATTTTTCAAGCTTTTCCACCTGTTTGATCCTGTCGGACCCCTCCAGGTTCATATAATTTGCGTATAATGCTGATGCCTTAAACCTGAAATTATCTTTGAATCTTTTGGAACTTTTAAGACTTTTATATTCCTCCAGTTTACGATACTCATCCGTATCCTGAAATTTCTGGTTTTCAATTTTACTCCTTTCAGCTTTGTATCCGGCTGAATTAACATATTTTTCCAGTTCAATGTAGGCTTCAAGTTCATGGGAATCATGCAGCTCATTATAGTCAATAAGTATAGGTAATTTTATCAGTTTATAATAATTCCTAAACTCCTTTGATTTCTTAAGTCCCTGATATTGCTGCATTTTCTGATATTCATCCGAGAATTTGAAATCACTTTTTTTCATGGAATGCCTGGCGGCCAAAAAGTCTTTTGATTTGACAAGATCTCTCAGTTCTTCAAAATCCTTTAGCCTTTTTGATTTATAAAGATTATAAAAATCTGAATAGCCACTTAACTTTAAAAACTTAAAATAGTTCTTAAATTTTGTTATTCTTTTCTGTTGGAGGTATTGCTGAAGAGTTTTATATGATTCCGAGTTTTCAAATTTCCTTTTTGGTGATAAAGCCATGTAATCCTTAACCTTATTAAATTCAGGTGATTTTAAGAATTCTTCAAGCTTATGATATTTCTTTAATTCATCAGACTGCTCAAAAGCATTCAATTCTTTAAGTTCATTTGATTCCTTAGTTTTATAATAATTCTTTATATCCTTCTCATTTCTATGTCTCAGATATTCCTGCTCCTTTTTATATTCATCAGTATCTTTAAATTTCTGTGCCTGGATTTCCTTCTTCTTTTGCGCAAATTCATCGGATAATACCCGGACTTCCAGTTTTTTAAAGTCGGAGAGTTCCTTAGATTTTGAGAATTCTATAAATGCTTCATATTCCCTTTGCAGAGCTGCTCTTTTTGCTTCTACCTCTGATGTGCTGGGAATTAAGCCAAGTAAAGCTTTAAGACTTGCCATCACCAGTAATTTAATATTTAGTACCTAAATATAAAACTAAAATCAATTAAAAAGTATTGTGTAATAATATTTTATTTGTTAGCTAAAGATATAAAAAATTCATAATACAAATATCATTCATTCTTTTATACCATATATCTAATAAACTTTAAATCCTGTGAAAGTGGCTTTACCGATTTCAGTGGAAGCACCGGAATTTACAACCATATTAACCTTGTCATCCTCAGTTAAATAAAGCATAAATGCATATCTGACTTTTGAATCAGCTGAAGCTGATTGAAGGAGTACATCATAAACCCCGTTATTTACATAAATGCTTACCTTTTGTGAAGTTTTTGCATCATAAGTAAAATAAAAAGAATATAAGCCAGTGAATAAAGCATTAAAATCCCCGCTTGCGTGATTATATGCCCCTCCAAGATCTATCTTCTCTTCATTGAAAATCAGATATATATCGGAAACAACAGGAACAGGACTAGTTATAGTAGTTTTTTCCGCATAGAAATAAATACTTTCCGGATTCTTTAATTCTGAAATATAGATTGCATTCCCTCCTGAAATTCTTATGGAATCTTCCTCAAGAGTCAGTGTCTGATTATCTGTATTATCAAGATATGATGACAGATTAACAGGATTTGCATCAGCATTTTTTGTAATTGTTAGAATATCATTGCTTACCGACAAATCCTGTATTTCATTCTCAGGTTCATAATCTATAGGCAATGAACTTTGCTCTGAGCCGTCGGGATTAATGAGCAGAAGCTCATTATCTTCAGTATTAATTGAGAGAGACTGGATTTCATTTGTCGCATCTTTATCATGATCATCGGGGTCACCGTTCCCCCCACCCGTTCCGTTGGCAGCATATTCGGCATATAAAGCATATGGGACTGAAAAGAATTGTGTAGTTCCCATATCCAGGTATTCGCCATTATCAGTGAATCTAATTGCCACTTTAAGAAAGTGAGGGTTCAGTCCCCACTTTATATCAGCAAATTCTTCCCTTTCACCCGCTTCACGTGTTCCCTGTCCAATAATAAGGGTAAATAATCCAAACCTGTTGGTTGTCACCGAATGATTTTCTACCCATTCTACCAGTCCGTCAACACTTGCCGAAATAATTGAAATCCTTACTGATATGTTCTTATTAGCTAACTCCTCGCCAGTAAAATCACGCGCAACTGCCTGATAATTTATGCCTTGAGGGACACCTTGTGAATATCCATCCAGGAAAGTCAGGGCAATAAAACATAAAAATGCATTTATACAGATTATCCATTTCATTTTCATAAGTGACCTGTTAACAGATTCCAAAGTATTATATTTTTATTATCCTTCCGGTCTTTAACAATTTATTATTCGTCGAATAAACAAAAATCAGGTATACTCCCTGTGTAAAACGGGAAAAATCAATTTGCATTTTATATCCTTCAAAAGCACCGGAAATATTATGTTTTTCAATATAAACACCTGTTATCGAGAACAATTCTATTCTATATTCAGTTTCTTCTGCATAGTTAAATACAACTATCAGGTTACTGACTACCGGATTTGGGAAAAAATCAACTGAATTACTGGAATATTTGAATTTTTTTGTTTTTATTCCTGGCTGCTGAAAACCCTGCGTTAAATAGTAATATGATTTATCGTAAAAAGTCTCGATTACTGATTCACCAACAGTTGATTGTACAATTTCAAAGTTATTATCATACGAACTTCCCAGGGAAGATATAACGAAATTAGAAACAGATTGAGAATTCACCGAACCTGTCAATAATATTAAAAATATTAATAACTGACACTGGCGTACCATTTTTTATTAACCCGTTTGTCCCGCAATATCCTTACTATTTAAAGCAAAGCATTGCCAAATTAAAGCATTAAAGTTAGTAATTTTATAGATCATTTATTAACATTAGCTAGCAAATATAAGCATATTTGCTTATTAACCATTGATGTAACCCCCATATTTGCTTAACCGCGACATTGGATATTGGCATATTCAGCCACTTCACTTTCATTAATATCAACCATGCATTTAAAGTGGCCTTTGGGGCATTTTTTATATCCGAGTTTTGTGCAGGGGCGGCATGATAATCCATGTACCTGAAAGATCACAGATTCTTTGTCCGGTTTATAGGGATACATTCCGAACCCGGGTATTGTATTTCCCCATATTGATATAATCTTCTTCTTAAATGCTGCAGCTACATGCATCATGCCTGTATCATGCGAAATAACCAGCAATGACTGTTTAACCAGGGAGGCAGACTGGTTTATCGACAACCTGCCGCAATAATTATGAACTTTGCTGCCTGCAGATTTTTTAATCAGTTCTCCCTTGTTAAAATCCTCTTTGCCACCTATTAATACCACAGGATATTTAATCATGCGACAGATTGAAATAATTTTATCAACAGGCAGCTGTTTTGTGGTATGCCGGGCACCAATCACAAATGCAATGTAGCCATTTTTCAGTTCATTATGCTCACTGCTTATATCAACTACATCTTTTTCATCTATATAATAATCCATCCCTTTATTATCATTTCTGACATTAAAAATTCCAACTGACTTAAAATACCTGTCAACAATGTGTATATCAGGGAGTTTGTTAATTTTAAAGTTTACCATCAGCCATTTCTCAATATTAAGCTTGTCAAATGTGAATGCTATTAACCTTAACCGGATTTTAAGCCTTAACGTCCTTATGTTTTTATGTAAATCTATAATGTAATGATAATTTTCTCCCCTTAGTCTTTTTACTGTTTTATTAAAATCATTATCAAGTGAATATATTTTATCTATATAAGGATTGGCTTTCATTACAGGCTCATATTGTTTTTTTAGCAGGTAATGAACCTCTGCATCTTTGACTTGTGTCTTTAGGCAACGTACCACAGGTGTTGTCAGGACAATGTCTCCTATTGAACTAAACCTTACAACAAGAAATTTAACCACCCTTTTTATTTTTTATTTAATTTTTCTAAAAAACATTAATAATTCCAACCAGCATTCCTCACTTTCCTTATTTGATTCCCATAGTACCTTTGCTCCATGAGTATTATTATCACCGCTATGCCTGTATACTGTCCTGATATTATCAGGTATATTTTCCAGCATCTCCATTATAAAGGGATACTCATTTTCTGATGATGATACAAACAAAGGCTTGTTAAAATTCCTTATCTCCTTTTTGACAGATATTTCAGGCTCAAAATACTCACCCGGACTAAATGCGACGACTGCGCTAACCCTGTCATTATTTTTGCCTGCCATCATACATAATGATGCAGAGAAAGAACTGCCAAAAAGTATAACAGGCTTATTATTATACTTACTCACATATTCAATTGCAGCTATAACATCCTTTTGTGAGTCTATGAGTTTATACGATATATTGTTTGATTGTGCCCTGAAGGCTGTTTCATTCTTAATATAATTTATCTTGCCGCCTGAACGTAAATCCACGGCGAGGCAATTATAATCAAGGTTAAGCAATTTATCGGCAATCCCGAGATATTCACCCCTGCTATATCCGTTTTGATGAAACAACAGGATAAAGGGATAGCTATAATTATTCAAATAAAGATCAGCTGTAATTTTTATACTATCCGATGCTAAAAAAGATACTTTTTGCTGACAGAATCCATTACAATTCAGGATAAATAAAAAATAGAATAAAATCCAATACCTCATTAATAATACTTTGAAAAATCCTATATAATCAGGCTATATCTGCCAATACTACAATTTTATTTCTATTTACCTCTATAACTCCGCCTGAAATATCAAAAGAAAAGGGCTCATTCTCCTCATTAATTATTTTAATTGTCCCTTTCTCCAGGATTGAAATGATAGGGGCATGGTTCCTTAAAATGGTAAAAGGGTCTTTTATGCCGGGTACTTTAACAAGTTTTACCTCGCCTTTATACAAGTCTACAGAAGGGGTAATGATTTCCAGGTTCATTAATGATAAATTTTATTTAATTCTCATCTTGCTTTGCCTGTTCAATTAGTTTCTTACCCTTTGCTACAGCATCTTCAATAGTCCCAATCATATGAAATGCTGCTTCGGGATATTGATCAACCTCGCCATTTAAAATCATATTAAATCCTTTAATAGTATCCTCAATTGAAACCCAAACACCTGGAATTCCTGTGAATTCCTCAGCAACATGAAAAGGCTGGGATAAGAATCTTTGTATTCTTCTTGCCCTGTGGACAACTATTTTATCCTGTTCAGACAATTCATCCATACCAAGAATTGCTATAATATCCAACAGCTCATTATAACGCTGCAATATTTCTTTTACTTTCTGTGCAGTGTTATAATGTTCCTCTCCCACGACTTCAGAACTTAAAATTCTTGAAGTAGAATCCAGCGGATCAACAGCCGGGTAAATTCCTAATTCAGAGATTTTACGGCTGAGAACCGTTGTAGCATCAAGATGTGAAAAAGTTGTGGCTGGCGCAGGATCAGTCAGGTCATCGGCAGGAACGTAAATAGCCTGTACAGACGTTATTGATCCTCTTTTTGTTGAAGTTATTCTTTCCTGCATAAGTCCCATTTCTGTTGCCAACGTAGGTTGATATCCAACAGCAGAGGGCATTCTTCCCAGGAGCGCAGAAACTTCTGATCCTGCCTGTGTAAATCTGAATATATTATCAACAAAAAACAGTATATCCCTGCCTCCGCTCTTTTCATCCCCGTCCCTGAAATATTCAGCAACTGTTAGTCCGGATAGTGCTACTGTTGCCCGGGCTCCCGGGGGTTCATTCATTTGTCCGAATACCAGTGTTGCCTGTGATTTAACAAGAGCATCCATATCCACTTTTGCCAGGTCCCAGCTTCCCTTTTTCATACTCTTAAGAAACTCGTCTCCATATTTAATAACGCCGGATTCAATCATCTCACGTAATAACTCATTGCCTTCCCTTGTACGTTCTCCTACTCCTGCAAAAACAGACAGTCCCTCATATTTCTTGGCTATATTATTAATAAGCTCCATAATTATAACTGTCTTACCCACTCCTGCTCCTCCGAATAACCCAATTTTACCTCCTTTTGAATAGGGCTCAAGCAAATCAATAACCTTTATACCTGTATATAGTATCTCTGCTTCTGTTGATAGTTGCTCAAGCTTTGGAGGTATTTTATGAATCTCATAGCCTTTTGATCTGTCAAGCTCTCCCAGCCCGTCAATAGGGTTGCCTATTACATTCAGCAATCTGCCTCTTATCTGGTCACCCACTGGCATCCGTATAGCACCCCCCGTAGCAACTGCCTTCATTCCCCTTTTAAGTCCGTCCGTAGAATCCATGGCTATAGCCCTGACAGTACTTTCACCTATATGCTGCTGGCATTCTACAACAAGTATATCTCCATCCTCCCTTTTTATTTCCAGGCAATCGTGAATTTTAGGCAGTTCCCCGACTATTTTTTCAAAACTGATATCCACAACAGGACCTATAATCTGAATTATTTCGCCAACAGTTTTCCCCATTTTAAAGCTATATTTTAGACATTTAATTAAACCTTCTTGCTGCTAATTGCAGTTTCAATAAGATAAATGTAACCCAATTTACAATAATTACCAAACTACATTTAATACATTTTTTAAATAATAATACAATTTGTATCTTTGGATTTGCAGTTGATAAAATAACTGTATTATTAAATATCAAATATTATTACATTTTATACCTTTGCTATTATTCAATAACTTAAAAAAATTAACCTATGAAAAAGCTTCGTGTTAAATTGTATTCTTCAATTTTGCTGTTGGCTCTTATTGTGTGCCCCGCAATAAAAACTCATTCTCAGGAATTTGAGGTTGGAGATAAATTAATTAATGCCGGTATAGGATTTGGTTCAACATGGTATACTGGCACCTGGTACAAAACAACTCTTCCGCCGATTTTTGTTTCAGCTGATATTGGCTTTAAGGACGATATAGGTCCGGGTGTATTGGGACTTGGAGGTTACCTTGGTATGTCGAGCTACAAGTATGAAGCTACTTATTACCTTGGAAATTGGGGTTGGAAATATACCTCGATAGTCATTGGCGCCAGAGGCACATATCATTATGATCTTGTTGATAACCTGGATACTTACGGCGGTTTATTGTTAGGATTCAGAATTATAAGTTCCAAATTTTTTGGAGATGAAACATGGGCAACAGGTTCAGCTTCCAGTTCAGGAATTGCCTATTCGTTCTTTGTCGGGGGCAGGTACTTCTTCTCAGATAATTTTGCTGTCATGGCCGAACTTGGCTACGGCATAGCGTGGTTATCTATTGGAGTAACTATCGGGTTGTAAACAGAACATACTGTCATATACTGTTTGTTCATCAAAAAATAATTGTTGTTTGCTAAATATTTATTAGCGTATATCAAGATAAATTCAAAATATTTTTCTTAATACGTATTATTTTAAGAATTAGCTTTTATATTCTTTATTAATATCATTATCCCGGATGAGCAAAAAACTAATATTTTTTGTTGATGATGACAGAATGATGTTAAATTTGATGGAGTATACATTCAAATGTAAAGACGGGTATGAAGTAAAATCATATTTTTCAGGTGAAGAATGTATTGAAAACCTTAATCTGAAACCCAGTTTAATTGTTCTTGATTATATTCTTGGAGAGGATGACTCCAAAGTAATGTCAGGTCTCGATACTCTTAAAAAAATAACCGAACAGAATAGAAATATTCCTGTAATTATTTTAAGCCGTGAAAAAAACGAAAATCTTATTAAGAAATTCATAGACTACGGGGCAAAGAGATATGTAATTAAAGACGACTTTTTTATTGACACATTAATTGAAACTATTGATGACCATTTCTTGAATAATTAATAGTTGCAATGTAATTTACTTCTTTAATCAATACCGGGACCTGACTTTCTTTTTTAACCAAAAAATTTATTGAGTTTTCATAACAGCTGGTTGCTTAATTCCTATTAAATATTATGAAAGAAGCAAAAGCATTATCATTAACTTTTTGCTTTTTTATTCTAAATAATATTAATACTTTTGCACCACTTTAAAATAAAAAAATTGAACTCTGATAATCAATATATTATCCGGTTTAAAGGATTAAATGAAGGAATTCATAATATCAGGTTTGATGTCAAAAGAAATTTCTTCACTGAATTTATTGAAATTGAAGCTAAAGATGGCAATCTTCAGGTGCTGATCACACTGAATAAAAAATCTGACTTTCTAATGCTTGATATTATTATTGAAGGAACTCTGCTTGTACAATGTGACAGGTGCCTGGAATATTTTGATTATCCTGTAAAGTACAAAGACAGTCTGCTTGTCAAATTCAGCGAAAATATGGCTGGGCAATCTGATGAAGTAATTATATTGCATCCTAATGACAGTGAACTGGATTTAAAACAGTATATATATGAATGCATAAGTTTAAGTATCCCTTACAGGAAGGTCCATTCTGAAACAAAAGACGGCAATTCCTTATGTAAAAAAGAAATGATTGAAAAAATTCATGAATTTGAAGCGGAAAACCAGGGAAAAAAAGTACCTGCCAATTGGGAAAAGTTAAAATATTTTTTTGAAACAAATAATTAATTATACATGAAATGGCACATCCAAAAAGAAAAACATCCAAACAAAGAAAGAATAAAAGAAGGACGCATTACAAAGCCATTAAGCCTACAATGACTACTTGTCAAAACTGCAATGCAACAGTACAATACCACAGGGTATGTCCCGAATGCGGGCATTACAAAGGAAAACCAGCTATTGAAAAAGAGGTTGCCGCATAATCTTTTTTAATACTGTATTTCCTAAAAATTTTTTTATCATTATGAAAGTTGGTATAGATATTATGGGCGGGGACTTTGCTCCCGAAGCTACTGTTAAGGGAGCATTATTAGCATTGAAATCAATCCCCGAAGAAATCAAATTAGTACTTATTGGCGACGAACAAAAAATGGCCTCAATAAATGAGTTTAAAAAGATCAATTCGTCAAAAATAGAAATTGTGCATACTCCTGAGTATATAACAATGGGTGAGCATCCTGCAAAGGCTTTCTCCAAAAAGCCCAACGCAAGCATAGTCCTGGGATATGGATTATTACAGTCCGGTAAAATTGACGGTTTTGCAAGTGCCGGAAATACAGGTGCCATGCTTGTAGGTGCTATGCATGTTGTCAAATCTATTCCCGGAATAATTCGCCCCTGTATTACTGTTGCAGTCCCAAAACCCAATAATAAACACACATTAGTCCTCGACGTAGGAATAAATCCTGATTCTAAACCTGATGTACTTTATCAATATGCTATATTAGGTACATTATATGCAAAATATATGTATAATATACAATCTCCAAAAGTCGGGTTATTAAATATAGGGGTGGAGGAAGAAAAAGGCAACCTTCTTACAAAATCAACCTACCAGGCAATGAAAGACACTTCTGAATTCAATTTCATAGGTAATGTTGAAGGAAATGACATATTTGATGATAAAGTTGATGTAATTGTCTGTGATGGTTTTGTCGGAAATGTAATTATAAAACAAATTGAAGCATTTTATGAACTTGTTAAACTACGGGTTACTAATAATGATTTCATTGAAAATTACAACTATGTAAATTACGGGGGCACGCCTATTCTGGGCATTAATGCTCCCGTTATAATTGGCCACGGTATCTCAAATGAAATAGCTATAAAAAATATCATCTTAAATACAATAAATGTTATTAAAGCAAATCTTATAAATAAATTTAAAGAAGCGTTCAAATAATGGAAAAGATTAAAGCAATTATAACCGGAGTTGGCGGATATGTACCTGATTATATTCTCAATAACGATGAATTGAGCCATATGGTTGATACCAGTGACGAGTGGATTATACAGCGAATTGGCATCAAAGAAAGAAGAATACTTAAAGAAAAAAATAAGGCTTCCGCTTTTATGGGAACCCAGGCAGTTAAGGAACTCCTTGCAAAGACCAATACATCACCGGAAGATATTGAACTTCTGATTTGTGCTACAATTACTCCCGATATGGTTTTTCCCGGCGTTTCAAACATGATTTGTGATAGTACAGGAATTAAAAATGCATTTTGTTACGATATGAATGCCGCGTGTTCAGGTTTTATCTTTGCGATAGAGACAGCAAGAAGATTTATCGAATCGGGAGCATATAAAAAAATTGTTGTACTTGGAGCAGATATGATGTCGTCTATTACTGACTATACTGACAGAACAACTTGTCCCCTGTTTGGAGACGCTGCGGCAGGTGTTCTCATTGAGCCGACAACAGAAGACCTGGGCATTATGGATTCGATACTTGGTGTTGATGGCTCAGGCAGCAAATACCTGCATATGAAAGCCGGCGGTTCGTTAAATCCCGCTTCACATGATACTGTCGACAGGCATGAACATTTTATTTACCAGGAAGGCCAGGCAGTATTTAAGATTGCTGTTTCGCACATGGCTGATGTTTCACTTGAGATAATGAAAAGAAATAATATCGGGCCTGATGAACTGGCATGGCTGGTACCTCATCAGGCCAATATGAGAATTATTGATGCTACAGCACGCAGGATGGGAATCAGAAGAGACCAGGTTTTTATAAATATTGAAAGGTATGGAAATACAACTGCTGCAACAATACCTCTCTGTATGTGGAATTTTGAAAATAAGCTTAAAAAAGGGGATAAAATGATCTTAACGTCCTTTGGAGCAGGCTTTACGTGGGGCTCAATTTACCTGAAATGGGCATACAACGGAAAATAAATTAAACTAATCAGCGTTTTAAGTCCGGTTTAAACCGGACTTTTTTTTAATTTTTTGGTAATTAAGCATAAAGACTTTTAAAATCTAATTTATATCTTTGTTAAAGACTAAATAAAATTAATAATAGTATAATATCTTAATAAATGGCTAAATATACTGAAATAGAAAACAATGCTATAAACTTAATTGGAGTAGGCACGGAGATAAAAGGAGATATCTCATCCAACGGAGACATTCGAATAGATGGGATTCTTCAGGGTAATTTGAAAACCAAAGGCAAGGTTGTTATTGGCGAAACAGGATCAGTAAAAGGGGAAATAAAATGCAAAAACTCTGACGTTGAAGGGAGTATTGAAGGTAAGATTCATGTGTCGGAACTACTGTCCTTAAAAGCTACTTCAAATATTACAGGTGATATTATAGCCCGCAAACTGGCAATAGAACCGGGTTCAAAATTCACAGGCAATTGTAAAATGACAAGCGATACCGAAACACAAAATGCTCCAAAAGAAAAAGCTACCGAAGAAGCAGGAAAAGCTAAGTAGTTATATGAAATATTCAGGAATTGCCTTTCAAATGATTGCTATAATCCTGATTGGTTTTTTTGGAGGTATGAAACTGGATAAGTGGTTAAAGCCCAGGCTGCCTGTATTTACTGCTGTACTTACTGCTGTTGCCGTAGTAATTGCCACATACTATTCAATTAAAGAGCTGATACGAACTAAATAAATATTTATGAATTATGAACTAAGGA
>CAZOLY010000019.1:0-30679 GCA_964580815.1 uncultured Bacteroidales bacterium | reverse complement strand
GAAGAATTTGAGTGCCTGCAATATTATTTATCCGTAATTTTGAATATTTTGCCTGGTTATTATATAAATCAATATTAAATTGTCCATTGGATGGATTAGGAAATATAACCGGCTCGCTAAGCGAATCATCAAAATCCAGTAATAAATCGTCATCGGATTTGCAGGTTTCAAAAAGTCCTATATCAGGTGCATTTCCATTAGGTACACTATTACCGGTATAATCCTTAATTAATCCCACATATCTGCCTGCATCTATAGCGGGAGATTGAGGCAGTAAATGAAAATTATCATTGTAAATATCTATAAACATGGGATCGTTTGAAAAGGAATGCACATCAATACCCAATACATTTATGCAACTGTAGAGGTTGTCGTATTTCTTATCAGATATGTTTATAAAACCTTCCTGTTCAGGATAATAAATATTGTAATCAGAGACTATTTTATCCGTTTTGTGTCTGATGGCTATATCACTCTGATTAACAAGATAAAAAATATTATTATATAAGGTAAGCGATGCATACGAAGTTGTAATGGCTTCCCTGTTATTATAAAATACATTGTTATAAATATTAGCTTCGGATAAGTTGCTGCTAATATTAATTGCCATCTGGTTCCCGGCAAAGATATTATAATAAATTTCCGTTTGCTGGGCATAAGAATATATTCCGTCTCCCTTGTTTTTGAAAGTATTATACTTGCATGTAACTTTTTTCCCGTCTATTATTCTTACTCCATTGACTGATCCTTCCAGTATACAATTTTGCACAGTATTACTGTCGCATGAAGCCCCCAGAAAATATATACAACTTATGGCATCGGGAGCATAAAGATGTAAGTCCATAATTGACACATTACTTTTTTCATATGCCCTGAACGCAAAATCAGTTGCGGAGCTGTTAATTTCCGGCATATCTCCTTCGCCATAAGATCCTATAATTACATTTCCTGATTCCACATTTATTTTTTGTTCAAATGCTGTTGTTCCTCTTTTCTGTAAATATGAACAATCTTCCTTCCATTCTATATCATTCCATGAATCGTAAGGATGCTCCAATGAACCGTCCTCCAGAAGGTCATTTTTATTTGTTGGGTCAATAAATATCATTTTTGATCCCGGGAATATTTTTATTGTTATTGTAGCCGTGGCACTTAAACTCATGGCAGCATCATCTTCAACACGAATAATTATGCTATCTGTTTTTACAGTACTTTGATTCAGGGCATTTTCAATGGTTAATTCGCCGGTGAATGAATTAACAGAATATAGAATATCTGAATTCCCCTTTATAATACTATATGTGACTGACTGTCCCTGATCCGGATCGAAAGCTTCAATAGTACCTATAACCATTCCTGCCTTTACTGTATTAACAACAGATATTTCCTGGTTTTGAATTATAGGAGGGCTGTTTGTTACTGACTGATCTTGTGGTTCGCAATTACCATAAGCCCATTCTTCCAGGTTTGTATAGCCATTATTATTGGAATCGCCATGAGGATTTTCCGGCAGTATTAAGCTATGACTGGTTTCGGAATAAACAGGCCAGCCTCCAACTCCGTCAGAACCGTAATATGTTCCGGGGACTATTCCAAAAGTACTTAAACCATCTCCTTCAACTGTTATTTTTGCATCGGAACCTTTATCTTTTGATTGTAATATAATATGATAACAACTTAAATGAGGATGATCAACTGCCTCAGCATCCGCAGGTAAAAGTGAGTTTAAGTAATTTAATGTGGAAGCTTGATCTGTGCAGTTTTTATTGAGAGTTATTTGTACACCATTAACTATTATATTATCGTTATCAGTGCTCCAATCGTGGCCATTTCTCATATCTCCTGCAGTACTTTGCAGACCTTCCATTATTGATCTGTTATATGCTCTTGCAGGCAAGGGACTCTGGCTGTCAATATATTCTCCAACTCTGTTTTTTACATTATCAATTACCAGTTGATCATAATCATCCCTTGACCAATAAAATGCACCGGCATTAGTTAATACATGGTTTTCAACACTTTCTGATGGTAAAATGGTATATCCAGATAAATCAATATAAGAAGATTCCGGCTCAACTAATTCAACCTCGAATTCAACATTATCCCAATCCGAATTTCCAGGATTTTCAATTCCCTTCTGGCATATATTGTCCTTAAAGTATAACTTTGATGACGGATTAACATCCGAATAAACTTTTGCAAAGGGTTTATTCCATGATCCTGATGTAGCATTGGACCTTAATACTTTATTTCCGACAAAAGAGCCATACAGAACTTCTCCATTTTTGTTATAAATTCTCGGTCCGGCAATAAACTGTGATATATAATTAAAATTATTAATGAAAGCAACATTATTTGAAACAATACTTGGATTTCGATCATAACTGAAAGCTATTAGATTTTTTAAATAGGAGACATTATGTGATGATGTAATATAAACACCAAGTCCGGCTCTGCCGGGCATATTATTGTGGCCTTCATCTATGTTGGCTGAGTATTTTAATGGATGAGAAATAATACAATTGCTAGCAGTGACATTGTATGATTTATCTGAAATAGCTAAAGTTTCATCAGTACCCCATGAGCAGGAACAATGATCTATAACCACATTATAACCGTATACTGAGATTGCATCACGGTTGCTTGCATTTCCATATGATGCATCATCTCCAGGCCTTACTTTTATATGCTGAATCAGAATATCATGACCTCCTACAGCCAGATCGCAACCCAGGATAATAACACCTGGCAATGGAGCAGACTGGCCATATATATTACAATAAGAAGGAGATATAACAACCTGATCATCTATTCCCCTGTAATCAATAATCCCACCTACAAGAAAAAGAATAATTCTGGGATAATTTCTTGAGATGCACCATTCAAATGATCCTGAAGTGTCTGAAGTTTGTTTAATCCCGGCATAAAGAGTATTAACATATAAAATGGCAGGTGTTTCTGTGATTTCATAGGCTCCTCTGGAGTCTGTTCCATACCCCTCGGCTCCGGGGAAAATTTTTTGTGCTGTGAGACTTATGCTTATAAGTGATAATAAAACAGCGAGACTTATTTTCATTATTCCCAAATTTTTATTAATTAGTAGTATGTTTTGACCAACTGGCTGTTTTCTATGATTAATATACGTAATTATGACTTAAATGTTGTTATTTTTATAACAAATTTAATATAGTCAAGAATATCAGGAAATGGCAAAGATCTTGCTGGTATATAAAAGAAATAGTACTAATAGCAGGATATTTAGTGACAGGGAAGTAAACAAAATTACCGGCAGAATTACTCCTGATAATATCAGGCCAAATCCAACCCGAACAATTAAAAAAAAAGGAATTAATATTCTGATATTTAATCCTGTTTCAACTGTCAAAATTGTAAATACGAGTGTTTGTCTGGGTAAAATGCTAAATAATCCTGATGACTGGTGGAGTCCGATGGGAAAAATCCCGGAAGGCACTTATGCTTTGTTCAGGTCAAGTGAAAAATATATTGAATTAATCAGTGATATTGTATCAACACGGACAATCTGGTATTATAAAGATAAAGAATCATTCATAGCTTCAACTTCACAGCGGGCAATTATTCTTGCTGCAAGAAGCTTTGTCTTTAACAGACAAACCGTTTCCTGGATGATATCCTCAGGTATTTTGGGGCTCAACCATTCCTGGGATAAAAGAATCAGACAAATTCCTCCCAATTCTAAATTACTGCTGAATCTTAGTACATGGAGAAGTGATTTAATTAAAAAAGAGATTGATTTTAACCCTGCAGATTTAACACGTTCTGTTTTTCAATCGAGATTATCAAATATACTTGGAGATATTTTCAATGACTGTAATATTATCCCGGATCAATGGGTGGTCCCATTATCCGGTGGAGTTGACAGCAGAGGCATTCTGCTTTTTTTATTAAGGAATAAAGCTAAGTTAAATACAATAACATGGGGGACATCTTCTTCTGTGAATAAACTAAATAATGATGCTTTCATTGCAAAAAATCTGGCTGCACAGTTGAATGTCACTAATAAATACTATAAAACAGATTCTTCAAATGAATTATTTGAAAAAGTCTTTAATAGATTCCTGGTTGCAGGTGAAGGCAGAATTGATCATATTGGCGGATATTTGGACGGATTCTATATATGGAAAAAATTATTTGAGACGGGAGTCCAGGGAATTATAAGAGGTGATGAAGGTTTTGGCTGGCATAAGGTAATTTATTCAACAGATGTTTTTTACAGTTTAGGGATTAATAATATTGATGATATCAAAGCTGGGAAAATTAAATGCTGTTGTATCCCTGAGCAGGATTTCCAGGATGTATTTGGAAGGAGGAAAAAGGAATCACTGGCAACCTGGAGAGACAGATTATATCATAACTTTCGTATTCCTGTTGTATTGGCTGCATTAAATGATCTTAAACTGCCCTATGTTGAAATATATAATCCTTTTCTTAATCACAGGATTATTGAATTTGTGAGAATTTTACCGGATAGATTCAGAACAAATAAATATTTATTTAAAAGAATTGTCGATTTATTATCCCCTGATATTAATTATGCAAAAGAAAATGCGCTAAATGAACCTGAAAATATTTTTAACAAAAGAATAATATCAAATTATATAATAAATGAGTTAGAAAAATATATTAATTCAAATTTATTTCCTGAACAATTTTTAAAATCTATAATAACCAATTTAAAGGATAGCATATATCGAAATGCAGTTAAGCCGGATATTAAGAATATTATGTTTAAAAATATAAAAGGATTACTGCCTGTGTGGATTAAAAGTATATTAAAGGCTGCTACTTATAAAATTAACATAAATCTCAGTATTCTTGCATTCAGAATTCTTATTATTAATAAAATGGCAGAAATGCTAGAAGAGGATTCTGATTATCTAAATAATAACCTATAGCAACATTAATAATTTTGACATATTGTGAGAACGGATTTAAAATATGCAGAAACCATAGCAGCTAAATGCCAAAATTTCACTAATTGTATTAGTTAAAGGTTCTTTGGAAAGAATGTTTACAGCAAGTTTTTTAAAAATAAAGATTTATATTTAGCATAAAATTTAAGACATAATAAACACTTAATATATGAAATTCAGAGATATAGTAATGCGTCATAAATACCCTATTATTCTGATAGGACTGTCAGTTTTGGTGAGAATAATAGTATTAATTTTCACTACGCCGGTATATACGACCGATACACCTGCATACTTTGATGTGGCTTCTTATATTATGAAATGGGACTTTACCGGTTATGACGGAGGCAGAACTCCAGGATATCCCCTGATTATCTTTTTGGGACAAATGAATGGAGATATGATTGTAATAATTCAGATGGTTATGGGTATTATTATTTCATTTCTCCTTTATAAAATAATGCTAATGTTATCAAATAATTATACTCTGTCAACAATCACAGGTTTATCATATTCATTTTATTTGCCTCTTCTAAAGAGGGAAATAATATTAGCCACAGAGACAACAACTATTTTCTATATCATTATATCCTTTTTTATATTATATAGAATACTGTTGAATATTCATAATGGGAAAATAAAATATTACCAGTTTGTTTTATTGATAGTATTTACATCGATGGCAACACTTACCAGGCCAATGTATATTATAATGAACTATCTGTTTATTCTGTTTTTTATAATTTATCTGGTTATAAAAAAATATAAATTTCAAAAAATCTTTTTGGCATTTGTATTAATGATTATACCACATTTGTTTTTAATTGATGGATGGATTAAGGTAAACAAGAAACTTACGAATGTTGGTGCTTTAACAACATATTCCGGCATATCAATGACCAATAGGGTTGGTCCGTTTATAGAAAGTGCACCGGACGAATTTAATGACATTAAATATATTTATATTAAATATAGAGAAAAGGAAAAACAAAGAAGAGGAACTCATGAATGTGCTATATGGAGGGCTTACGATGAATTGTTGGAGGAAACAGGATTAAGTCAACCGGAATTATGTGATAGAATAACAGCTATGTGTATTGCCACAATAAAAAAAGAACCGGTAAAATACATTAAAGGAGTCATGCAAGGTTGGATTATTTTTTGGAAGCCAGTTGGTTTGGGCGAGAATGTAAATCCCATAATTAAAATATTTTCCGTTATTGAAAGATTAGTTTTTGTGTTGCTGGAAATATTTTTCCTGGTTATGCCCGTAGCCTTTATTTTTATCTCAGGACTTAGAAAAATATTAATATTTACTTATGAAGAATGGGCTTTTATAATTGTAGGTTATTTATTAATATTACTTTGTTCTGTCGGACAAGCCATGGTTGAATTGGGTATGGCGAGATATTCGGTGCCAACTGATCCGGTTTTATTATTAATAGTTGCTTTTCTGATAGGCAGATTATTCACTAACAGATTTATTATCAGGGAAAGCAATTAATTCAATAACACAGATTATGTAATGTTGTGGGGAGGTTCAAGTGTACACAAGGGTTTATTTGGGATATTTTGTATATCAAAATTAATGACAAAAATGATCAATTGAAATCCTAAAATAATAGGAAGTGCTGTAAGCATTACAGTACCACAACTGGCAAAAATCCCGGTTTTTATACTTGCTATCCATTTAATTATGCCCAGTATTGTTCCGAATAAAATAAAAATTAAGGCAAATATGATTGATATTGACGCTAAATTGAAATCATATAAATAATACATATATATTATCCTTTTTATAAATCTTAAGATATATTTAAAAGGAAAATTAAAAAGCACATTTTTAATATTCAGGTTACTTTGTTCATTACCATATTTTGCATTTATCGGTAAATCGTAAATTACTGCATTTGCAATTCTCAATCTAAAAAGCATATCACTCTCAAAAAAGTATTTATTGGAGATTTTATCCAATGGTAATAATTGCAGAGCATTTTTATGAATTGCAATAAAACCGTTTGTTGGGTCCATAATGTTCCAGTATCCGGTGACTATTTTATTTATAAGCGAAAGAACGCTATTCCCGAATACTCTTAATGAGGGCATGATATTTAATGCATCCAGATTATAAAACCTGTTTCCTTTAACATAATCGGCTTTTTTATCTAAAATGGGTTTTATAAAATAAGGGATTAGTCTTGGATTCATTTGGCCATCACCGTCTAATTTTACTGCTATTTCAGCTCCTTCCTGCAGTGCAATTTGAAAGCCCGTTTTTACTGCTCCTCCCACACCTCTGTTTTTTTTATGAAAAACAACTTTAATGCGCGGGTCTTTAATATTTTTCAGCACAAATTGCCCTGTATTTTCAGGGCATTTATCATCAACAACTATAATTTTGTCAACTTCACTCCCTATTGCATTAATAACATTAATAATATGTTTTTTTACTTTATAGCACGGGATGACAACGTAAACCATTGCTTTTTAAATTATAAACAGTTTATTTGCCTGTTAAAAATGAAGAATAAATAATAATTTACTTAAAAATAATTATAATTATGATTTTTAGCTATTTTATATATGACAAAATTAATAACAAGAATTTATGTTTAAGAAATAAGTGATCTGATAAAAGATCAATTTATCAAAGACAGCCGATTGCTTCATTAATATATTTTGATAATAAATTCCCGACATTATCCCATGTATATTTTTCCCTTACTATATTATAAGATTTATCACCGAATTTTTTGCATATATCTGGATTGTTAAGTAAGAAAATTAGATTTTTAGCATATTCATATTCGTCATTATCCAAAATATATCCGTTTTCATTGCTTACAATAAAATCAGGGATTGCTCCAATATTATTAGTAACTACTGGTAATCTATTGAACATTGCCTCAATGAATACAATTCCAAATGGTTCTCTTGTCGTGGGCATGCAGAAAACCGACGCTTTGTCGAAGAAGTACGCAACCTCCTGCAAGGGAACTTTACCCAATATGTTACAACCAGCTAATTTTATTTTTGGATTACATCCAATTATTGTTAATGTAGCATCAGGTATTGTTTTTTGTACAATTTTAAAGGCCCTTATTAATAACGGGCCTCCCTTTCTTTTCCAGTCTTTACCAACAAAAAGAATGTTTTTATTATAATATTTATTATCGTCAATATTTTTGGGAATATCAGTATTGCAACCTGTGAACACCAGTTTGATTTTTTCAGGATTTATTCCATATTGATCGATTAATGACTTTTTAATGTTTTTACTCATTACAAATATTAATTTTGTATTTTCATATGCCTGCTTTTCCAGTTTTATATACATGCCTGAGCGTAAATACAATGATTTATTTATAGCCGGATAATTTAAATTATTCAGATTCGTATGATCAGTGTAAATGAAATTTGGAATTCCCTTATAACTTGAATCGCACATTCCCTGCAACTGAAAAATAAAATTGTAGCTGACTTCTTTATTATATATTTTTAAAATTTTACTAAGGCGTTTAAATAAATAGGTTGTTCCATAGAAATAATGCTGCAGCTTAAAAATACTTTTGCGTAATGTTATAAATTCAAAAAAATACTCTATAAAAATAAAAAGTGTATTAATAAGTATTAAAAAATAATCTCTCCTGATGATTTGCAGGAGATCCAAAACATCAATTTCAAATTTTGGAAAATGCTTTTTTAATTGATATATTGTGTTCATATTGATATGTGAAAATTTACCTAACTTTATAACTAAGATTTTTCCCATACTCTGAAAATAGCTTAAATTTAAATATTATTATGTGCTAAAGGCTAAAATCATGGTTTTAACTGAACATAGACTTTTGTTATTATTGAGTTTGTTATGTCTGTTAAGTTCATGTAAAAATAAGGATAATTCAAGCGAATTTATTAATAACTCAAAATTAGTGTATAAAATGGACGAAAGTGTTTTTCGGATTCTTTCGGAAAAAAGAATCTTTTTTGGACATATGTCTGTTGGATATAATATTATGGAAGGTGTTTCGAATTTAAATATGGAAAACGGAAATAAGCTGAGAATAATCGAAACTACTGATACTTCAGAATTACATGGGGCTTTTTTTGCTCATATTAATATTGGTAATAATGTTAAACCCCTGGCGAAAATTGATCAATTTAAAACAATACTGGATAATGGAATGGGTGAAAAGTTAGATATAGCCTTCCTGAAATTTTGTTATGTCGATATTAATATGAATAGCGACATTGACAGTATATTAAACCATTATAGCTCTACTATAAATTATTTAAAAAGCAGGTATCCGGATATAATTTTTATCCATTTTACCGTACCTTTAAGGACTATTCAAAAGGGGCCAAAAGCAATGATTAAAAGATTAATTAATAAACCAGTTGGCATAGAAGAAAATTTAAGAAGAGATGAATATAACAGGTTATTGATAAAAAAATTCAATGGGGTAGATCCGATTTTTGATCTTGCAAAAATTGAATCAACTTTTCCAGATGGTAAACACAATCTATACAAAGCAGATAAAAATCATACTGCTCCTGCACTTATATATGAATATGCGCAAGACAGAGGACATTTAAACAGTAAAGGATCCAAAGTTGTCGCAAAGGATCTGCTGAATTTATTAAGCAAATTATAGTTAGCTGTAAATGTCAATCCAGATTAGAAGAACAAATAAGGAAGACTTAGTCCATATCGAGGATCTTTATAAAAGCAGGAAACAATTAAAGGAACTTGAATGGCTGTATGTAAATCCTGAAAACTTAGCCGAATATAATTCGTATGTTGCTGTAAATGAAAAAAAACAAATTGTCGGAGCCATAGGATATGCCGTAAATAACTATGTATACGGGAATAAGAAGCTGATAGGAGTAGCCCCCTTTTCATGGATTGTGGAAGATAAACACCGGGGACTTACAGGAATAAAGCTTCTTTTAAAAGTATATGAGTCAGGAGACTTTGGATTTGCACTCGAAGGATCAGTAATAGCCAAAAATATCTATAGAGCTGCAAAACTTAAACATACGCTTAATGCTCAGGTTTTTGTTAAAATAATTAGTCCTGTTCATTATTTCCGAACTTCAAATAAAACAGTTATTAAAAATTTATTGAAGACATTATACTATTTGCCCGGCATATTAAAAATAAAAAGACTACCTGCCGATAATTCCATTAAATTTGTGAGTTACAATGATGAATTAATCAGGGATAATAATTATCCAGAAGCATTTAGAATGGAGGAAAATGTAACCAGAATAAATTGGTTATTAAATTGTCCGTCTGTGGATTCTTTTTGTTTTTTAATTAAAAAAGATAAAAAATATCTGGGATTTATAATATTGTATATTAAGAAAGAAATATCCAGGGGAAAAGTTGTTTACATTTCTCATCTTGGTAATAATTCAATTATCTGGAATACTGCTATTAATTTTATTATCGATTTTTTTAAGGCTAAAAATTGCTGTTCCTTATCAGTTTTAGCCCATAATAAACAGTTTATCAATACATTGATAAGGTTCGGATTTATAAAATACACTCAGAAGTATAATATATTCGTGAGGGATATTTCCAACAAATTAGTTCCGTGTCTGTTAGATACATGGCACATAACCTTTTATGAATCTGACAGGGGTTATATTAATTTCTATTATTAAATAAGGTTCAATCATATTATTTCATTGTAAGCTGACAGGTATCTTATGGAAGAACTCTCAACAGAGTAATATTTTTTAAACTCTCTGATTGCCTGATTGCTCAAATTTGATAATAGTAGATTATCCTTATAAAGATTTATAATATTATTAGCTATCGTCTGCGGAGAATTATCGTCCATTAAGATGACCGACCTGCATTTGAAAGGAGGGGTGAAATTACTAATTAGTGAAGGAATTCCGGCTGACATTGCTTCAAGCAATGCTACCGGCAGCCCTTCACCTCCGCTGGACGGGATAATAAAAAGCGATGCTATGGATAAATATTTATTTATTTCCTTTGTGAAACCTGGCATTATTATGCTTTTTGATAAGTTATTTTGATTTATGAGTCTTTGAAGTTGTTTTTTATAAAAACCATCACCTATTAAATAATATCTTATTTGCTTTTTAATATCATCAGGTAAAAATAAGTATGATAAAATGAATTTATCCAGTCCTTTAATAGGAACCAGTCTACCAATAAACAGTACGTTAAATGTATCGGATTTTGTCTTTTTTATGTTTAAAGGCTCTATTCCCATGTTTATTATTTTGTAGCTTTCAGGCCGGATTTTTAATTGTGATTCTACAAGTGTTTTTTCATTCTCACTCAAATAGATTATTTCATCTGTATGTTTAAATCCCAATTTTTCAATACATCTTGTTAAATATGTAGCTACTTTAATATATTTTTGTCCTGCCTGAAATGAAGTTAATCCATGCGGAGTAACAATAATTTTTTTCCTGAATATTCTTGATAGTATTAATCCTGTTATTGCATCAAAACTTCCATGTGCATGAATTAAGTCTACCTTTCTAATAACCATGAACGCTTTTAAGAAACTAAAAATGCTGAAAGAGGGTAATCTCAGATATTTGCTTTTTATCCAAAGTACTCTGTAAATATTTATTCCATTTATTTCTTCAAATGATTTTTGTAATGGCATTTTTCTCGTTATGAGATCAATGATAACACCTTGTTTGGCCAAGTATTCTGACAGGTTAATAACATATCTGGCAGTACCTCCGCCTGCAAATTTTTCATATTTTGCAGAACTCCCATATGGATATTCTTTAATTCCCAGCATTAAAACTCTCATTCCAGCATTGTTAAATTAAATTTTCAATAAAACGAAAATAGTTCTTTTTATAATTGTTAAATGAGTATTTCTTAAAGATTAAATTGTGACTGTATTTTCCATATTGTATCCTCAACTCATAAGATTGCATTAACCGGTATAATTTTTCAGCAATATCAATATAATCACCTTTTGCAACAAGAAATCCGTTTTTATTATTGTCTACCAATTGCCTGTTATCACCTGCATCAGTAGCTATAATCGGCAAAGAATGCGACATTGCTTCCATAATCGTATTGGATAAACCTTCATATAAGGAAGTACATAAATAGATGTCGGCTAAAATATAATAATTGGATAAATCTGAAGGCTTAATTACAATTTTAACATTATCAGATAATTCATATTGCTTTATCCAATTATTAATTGATTGTAGCAGTATGCCATAACCTACGATATAATAATTTATGGTTAAGTTTTTAAATTTCTTTTTATAAACCAGATAATGAATTGATTTTATAGCAGTATAAAGATCTTTTTGTTTTACAAATCTTCCAACTGTTAAGATATTTATTTTTGAAGTTTGTTCTCTTTGAAAAAACTCCTTATGAAGATCAATGCAATTTGGCAGTACAATACACTTTTCCCTTTCAAAACCCTTTGAGATAAAACTTTCTTTACCAGAATAATTATTAAAAATTGTATAATCCTGAAAATATTTATGAAGGAATCTTGTTATAATGAATTTAAAACGAGGTAACAGACAATTCCTTATACCTCCAATAATATATTTTGTTTTTGAAATCTTACCTGCTATTGCAGCCAGAAGATTGTCCGAGGTCAGGAATGATATTATTATATTGATTTTCTTTTCGCGTAAGATTTTATATAAACATATTAATTTGCCTGCGAAGTGGCCTGATAAATAGAGTACTTTTATTTTTTCTTTATTGATGAAATCAAGGTATGTTTCTTCTGCTTTTTCGGGTTCCTGTACAATTAAATACGTATCATATTTGCCTTTTAATGACTTTGCTAACATTAAACTTTGTTTCTCGGCACCACCGAAAGTTAATGCTTTTATTAAAATACATATTTGTTTATTTTCCATACTCGCTAAAAAAGAAAAATGTAACCAGAAAAATAAATAGTTAATTCATTAGAGGATTTATAAACTTTATTTCAAATATTGTTTATTTAACAATTTTATCAGATTATGGAAAGTACTTATAAATTCTAATTTATACTATTTATCTTATTAACTTTTAGCAAATTACAATAAAGGCTTAATGTATTATCCACCATATTATCCATTCTAAAATTCTTTCTGGCCCTTTCCTTGCCGTTTTTCCCAAGTAGTTGTCTGATCCCGGGATTTTCTAATAAATACTCTATTTTATTTGCTAAAATATTAATTGAAAAAGGAGGAATAATATACCCTGTTTCATTATTAATTATAATCTCGGCAGTCCCTCCCCCTTCTGATGCAATGACAGGTTTTCCATGAGCCATATATTCCAGAATCACATTGGATATCCCTTCGCTGTGCTTATTCTCATTGGTCATTAATACTCCAATATCTAAAATGCTGATAATTGCATCAATATCTTTCCTTAATCCTAAAAATCTGATCATATTCAAATAAACAGGCTCGATTTTATTGTATAATTCATTGTACTTTTCACCATCACCAACAATTAGAAAACATATGTCGTAATTTTTTTTCAGCAATTTTTGAGCTGCCATAATGTAAGAGAGGAAATCTTTTCTTTCATCCAGGGAACCAATCATCCCTATAATAAATTTTGATTTAATTTGCAAAGATTCTTTGATATCATTAAAATCATAAGATTTGTCCAGACGTGAGAAATCAAAACCATTATAAATTACTACTCCTTTTTTCAGCGGAATATTATATACCGATATGCCAGCATAAGAATTTGTGAGTATTATATCTGAAAAAGGGAAAGTTATTTTTGCTCTGAACCATTGTTTAGAGAAAGGTTTTAAAAAAGCATTGGCAACCATTGCATTTATAAACTTAATTCTTAATATTTTTGCTATTGGTATTACATATAGGGAAGGTAATGAACCCCATGAATGAATGATGTCTGGCTTAGATCTTAAACATATTTTAAATAATTTCAGGAAAACGGAAGGATCGCATCTTATTCTTCTCTTTATAATGTAAAGATTAACTGGCAGTTCATAAATATAATCATAATTTACTAAATCCTTTAAAATTACCAAATCACAGAACATCCCTTTATTTTTGACAAGTCCTTTTATTATGGTTAATAATCTTCTTTCCTTTCCTCCATAATATAAATTATCACCTATAAATAGTATCTTCATTATTAAGAAAAATGTATTTGCTCCTCAAAATTATAATTTTAACAGTAAAATATTAAACCATATAGACCTTATAATTTCATGAAAGAGATTTATTTTTTATTCTTTTTTTGAATTTTGGAGGATAATAAAATAAAAAATAGAGCAAAACTGTCTTTTTAATTATTAATTTCAGAAACTCTTTGTTAAGAAAAAGTCCGTTAATTATTTTTTTTATTAAGTTTTTACTCTTCTTATTGAATTTAGCGGGCATGAAAAAATCTTCTTTTTTCTTATCATAAATGATATCTGGCATGAATTTATTGCACATCTCTTTTTTGTTTTCCTTTAAAAATGAGTTAAATTCAGAAAAGCTAATCAACCAGAGGAAAAAATTATATTTATGATAATCTTGTGTTTTGTTCCGAACATCTTCGCATAATTTTTGTATGTTAACGACATTAAAAATCTCCAAATCATTTAAAAGATCCATATTAATCTTTTGATATAGCTCATCAAATAACTGGTCACTAATCCATTCTCTATAAAGACTAAATCCCTTGCTTGCGGACAGGTCCAAATCTAATTTCAGTGTTTTACCGGCCAGCGCCCGGCGTGTTCTTGCATATGGAAGCTGAGCAACATTTTTATTTGTTTTTTTCAGAATATGGGCATATATCCCGTCATTTCTTAATGAAGGATGCAATGACCATATATAGGAATATATATTGCTGCTTGTGAATGCCTGGTATAAATTGCAATAATTACTTATAATATTCATTGTGTGAGCCATCATATTTCTAATATAATGACAATGATTCTCAACCTCAACAATTTCATGCTTACGCTTCCAGGTATATCTTGACCTTAAAATCTGCAAAACCTTTAGTAAATCTTTTTTTAATGGTCCATAAAATTCATTCTTAATTAAATCCATTTTATTGACCGGATTAAGAAGATTTAATTCTAAAAGATGCTTCCCACTATATTCTGCACGTCCAATTCCATTGCCATAAGTACCGGCGATGACCAGTGAATCATTTGATACATTTTCAAACCATGACATTCCGTGTATATGGCCACCATTGGTAAAGCAACCTAGTTGACGGGCAGAATGTCCTATATTCTTCAATAGAATCTGAGGGGTTAATTCAATATTCTTCCATTCAAAATTTAACTCGCGAGCAACTCTCTCGGCTATTTTTAATTCATTAGAATCGGGTAATCCCCATGTTATGGTTGTAATATTTGATGAGATAATCCCTTTTTTTATTCCCTCTGAAATGGCACATGCTACTATTCTGCTATCCATACCGCCTGACAGCAATAAATAAATATCTCTGTGATCTTTACAGGCATTTGATAAATCGTATACTAACAAATCAAACAGTTTATCTGCAATTGTTCTTTTATTCTCAAACATATAATCATGACTGGGAATATTAAAAAGATCAATTTTATTATTGGAATTTATTGTGGAAAGCCATGGATTCTTTTTAATTTCTTTTATTAAAGTTAGCTCTCCACACACAAAATTTAAGGAAAGCATAGATACAACGGCTGTCAGGTCCCAGGAAAGTTCTTTTGAGGAATCAGATAAGGCATTATTAAAGCTATTATGCCATTTACCTTTATCACTAACATATTTTACATTATCAAATGTTCGTAAATTGTCGTTATACTGTTTCATAATGAAATTTAAACATAAACATGATTTAAATTACTTAATTAAATCTGCTGATCTCTGTATTTATAATATTTATTGAATATTCCTAATATAGAACCCAGATAAAGAAAAATAATTGTTCTGTAGGAAACAGAGAAAATACCACCATTAAGTGCAACAATCAGCGTCAAAATAAACATAATTTTGAATATTGCTTTCAATTCATGAAAATATGTTTCATCCGGTATATATTTTGCATACATAAGATATTTTCTATAGATATCAATAAATATTAACACATAGAGAATTAAACCGATTAGGCCAGTACCATGAAGAATAACATTATAATCTATATGTAAGGGTCTTTCTCCCCATTTCCCCTTATTGTAATTTCCTGCGGAATTAAATGCCTCTTTTCCAATTAAACTTGTTTTAATATTTGAAAATGTTTCTTTAATAATAATAAAAGTTTCTTTATATCTTGCCTCATTCTCTATTGAGGGATTTTCATATATTTCACTTCTGGCCTGTAATTGTCTAATCAGTGAATTCTTATATAAAGGATATAATAAAATAACCAAAAGTAAAAATGTAATCGAAGTAGCTATTAACATGACTTTTTTCTTTGAAAAAAAGAAATATAAAATATATCCAAAAACTATGATAAATACGGATGTGCGGCGCATAGACAAAAAAATGAAAATAAAAACCACAGTGGATAAGGCAATTATCAATTTATTAATTCTGGATGTATTTAACGGAAGTATTAAGGGTAAAAGGATTAAAAAAATTGCTGCCGAGAACATTCTGCTCCCGACGAATCCACCAATTGTATACATTCCTCCATATGCATCTAGTCCTATGCCCAACAATAAACATAAAATATTATTTGCGATAAAAATAATTGCAGCAGCAATCATTGAAAAATTAATAATTTTCAAATCTTTTATATTTCTTGTATAACAGAAACCTATCGGGAAGGATAGCATCGATACAAGGGCACTAATATAATTTGCAAAGGAGGTTTTTTTGTCTGACGATAACATTATTAATATTAATACATAGATAAAAAATATAATAATCCAAATGTTAATACTCAGCAATCTTTTATTTTTAATACTTAAAAAAATAATTAATATCAAAAATATCGAATTTCTCAGGGTCCCAAAACCACTCCCTATCGGGTAGAAGGCGATGATAACGTCAAATATTACTACAAATACCGGCAGCAAAAAAACAGACCTGAATCCGTATTTAAAAAATGCAAAAAAACTACCGGAAATAATTATTAGATATAATGCTATTTTTATAAATAAATACATTTATACTGATTATTTCATTTATTGGGATTTAACTTCCTGTAATAATAGTAGTAAATAACTGAAAAAATAAATCTTATTATTATTAAACCAAAAAATACACCCCAAATCCCAAAAAGGTAAATACCGCCAAATATTATTGTAAAACCAAGAATAGAAACAATGACATTAATATTTCTTAACAGATTATCCTTATTTATAATTAATAAAAATGTTCTGCCGAATCCTGAATTAAAAGCCATCTGAAATATAGATATTGAGAAGACAAGTAAATAGCTATTTACTATTGCAAATTCATTTCCAAGCAAAACATGAACCAGGAATTTTCTGAATATGAATACCATAATACTTAAAATTAATCCGGTTCCCACTATTATTTTAATAAAATCTTTAAAAGAAGATCTTTTTTTTGAAAGATGAGGGAAAAAAGTTCGGGAAATAATTTGAATTACAGTATTAAAAAAGTTTATGATCTTTATTGTTCCGGAATAATATCCGGTTATTGTACTTGTGGTAAAAAGGCCCAACAGGAAGGTTGATGAATTATTATATAAATTAGGTGCCAGATTAGAAATAAATGCGGCAGAGCTGTCTGCAAGAGTAAAATATACCTTTCTTAAGCTAACTATCCTGAATTTAACCTTAAATTTGCCCAGAATTATACAGATAGCAATAATTCCTATACTAACGTTCCCAAGGCTTATAAAAAGAGGGACCAGTAAATAATCACTTTCCTGCCTGATAAATATAAAAATACATATAGTAAAGAACAGTTTGGCAATAATATTGAAATATGAAATATATTTCATTTTCTCTATTCCCTGAAAGAACCACAAGGGGAACAGGGTGTTTCCGACCAGGATACTTGAGCAGATTAAAAAAAGTTGCCAGTTTTGAGAAAATTTCTCATTAGAAAAAACAACTGTTAGTATTATAATCAGACTGACTAATAGAATCAAATTCTTGGCCGTTAGGACAGAACTAAAAATTTGATTTATTTTATTTTTATTGTTTATATTTTTTGAGATATCCCTTGTTGCAGTTAAGTCGAATCCAAAATCAATAAATGTGGAAAAATATTCGATAAATGCCTGTGCGAAAGCAATCAGGCCAAATTTCTCCGGCCCAAGTGTTCTGGTTAAATAGGGTAATACAATTAATGGCTGTAAAAGATTAATAATTCTGACAGACATCAAAGAAGTGAAATTTTGTGTAAGTTTTTTATTATCTTTTTGCCATAAATTGCGAATCTTGAGATAAAACATAAAAGTAATTAGAAGTATTTAAAGTACGGTATTATTCCGGGGATTGTCAATAGCCTTGCCGGTTCTCTTTTTGGCGTAATAATCATAATCATAACGACTTCGCTTGACTTTTACATCATTTATTAACAAACAAACATTGCTTAGGTTTTTACTGTAAAGTTCTCTTTGAACATTTAAAAATTCTCTCAATGACGTATAGTCCTCTCTTATAACTATTATATTATTATCAGCATATTTCATAAGTAAATAGGCATCTGTCACCAATCCTATAGGAGGAGTATCTATAATTATATAATTAAAATTGTCTCTTAATTGTGTAAGCAATTTGTTGGTGTTTTCCGATGCAATAAGTTCAACCGGATTGGGAGGGGTTCTACCGGCAGGCATAAAATAAAAATTGTCAATTAATTCTTGGTAAATAATATCATCCATAGTGGTTGAATTGATCAAATATGAACTTATACCATTTCCGTTTTTTTGCATCAGATTCTCTGATAGTCTTGGTTTGCGCAAGTCAAAATCAAGCAAAACAGTCTTCTTATCAAACATGGCAAAAGAAAGTGCAATATTTAAGGCCGAAAAAGTTTTTCCTTCAGCTCCAAAGCAGGAGGTAATAAGTATAATTTGATTTTCTTTCCCTTTGGAAAAAAAGTCAAGATTAGTCCGGATTAATCTGAAAGATTCTGCAGATGCTGATTTTGGATATTTTAACAAGACATCTTCAGAACTTCTGTTATTATGTATGATTTGACCTAGAATAGGTAATCTTGAATGCTTCTCAATTTCTTTTCTATTCTTAATATGGTCTTTAAAATAAGTTGATACAGAAATAAAAACACTTGGAACCAATAAGCCAACTATTAACGCAATTAAGTAATTAAGCCTGGTCTTTGGTGAAATTGGGAAATTACCATCCTGTTCGGGAGGCTCAATTATTTCAATAGAGGGCAAATTGGAAGCTTTGGATATTTCAGCTTCAGCTTTTCTTTGCAATAAATAAGTATAAATTGCATCATTAATGTTGAATTTCCTTTCAATATTTACTAACTCCCGGCTTGTTGATGGTAATTTATTTATTTCATAATTTATACTGCTTATTTTCTTGTTAACATCATTTAATGTCAGGTTTGATGTATTCAGAGAATATTTAATATTTTCAAAAATCGTGTTTTTAAGATTTTCAATCTTTATATTTAACTGTTTTAAATAAGGACTCTTTTCCTGCCTGTTATCAATAAGATTATTTTTTTCGTTAATTAAAACTGTAAGATCATTTACTAAATTGCTTAATAAAGGCTCTTCAATACTAACTGATGAAGGTATATTTAAATCTGATATATCTTTATTTTCTTCAAAATAGTCATATATGTACTGATAATTTTTTATTTTTAAAGTCAACTGCTCCTTTTGTTCCTGAAAGTTCCTTAATTGTTCGTATAATCTGGTGGATTTTAAACTAATGTCCATCACTTCATGGTTAGATTGAAAGTCCTCCAGCTTCTTTTCGGTGAAAGTAAGAGAGTCATTTATTCTGCCCAGTTGGTTATCGATATATTCAACAGTATTTGTAGCAATATAGTTTCTTTTGTCCAGATTTCTTTTTAAATATTCTTGTGTTAAAGCCCTGAGAAAATCCTTAGCTTTATTTACATTATTGGTTTCAATAAATATTTTGGCTAATGTAACATCTTCCATTACCGGTTCAATTTGTATATCATTCTGGTATTGATATATTAGATCATTAATATTATTAAATTTAAAAGAGTATCTGTTTTTTCGTAATTCGTTAGTCAAATAAATATGATTTATTAAAACCTTAAAATTGAAAAAGTCACTTTCAATATTTTCATCAAACGCGGAGATTTTATTGATATGGATCTTATCCACAACATCCACTACTGTATTTGTAGAGAAATTATATAGTTTAACATCCTTCCCTTTTGCTTTAATTTGAAATTGTTTCTCGTTGATAAATTTTATATGAAATTCCATATTTATTGGTTGAACTTGTTCTTTATCAAAAGAAACAATAAATGGGGTTAATTCGTAAAGTTCTTTGTCGTTATAGCCTAAATTATGTTTAATATAATATGATGTGTTAAAATTTAACCTGCTTAAAGCACTTTTAATAATAGGCGTTGATTTAAGAATATAGATCTCATTTTCAAAATTTCCTGTTATTGGGAATAATTCAAAACTGCTTAGAATATCTGCATTTCTTATATCATTTCTATTCTCATCCTCGCTAATTAATAATGTTGTTCTAACGTTGTAAACAGGAATTTTAATTTTATTATGCAAGAATGCAACAAATAAAGCTAAAGCCACCGTAATTATGAAAAAGGGCCATCTCCTGAAATATTTAACGAATAGATCCCTGAAATCTATTGGTTCATCATGAATATTTTCGATTATTTTTTCCATTCCTGTTAAAAAAGTTTATTAATATTTAATTACTTAAAACAAAATTAATCACCAGAATTAAAGTTGTTACTGATGATAAAATCAGCTGCCAGGGAGTTGAAGTTACATCCCATGTTTTATTTGATCTTGGTGGTATATACAGAATATCATTTTCCTTCAGATAGTAATCCGGATTTTCCAAAATATCTGCTGAACAAAGATTGACATGAATTTTTTTTATAATTCCTGATTCTTCTCTAATAATATACGCGTTTCTCCGGTTCCCAAATGATGTAACATCTCCGGCCATTGCAAGTGCTTCAAAAATATTAATGTTGTTTTTTGAATAGGTTAAATAACCCGGTATATTAACTTCACCAAGAACTGAGATTTTTTTATTAACGAATTTAACAATTACTGTGGGCTGATTAAAATATTCGCTTAACAGACTTTGTAATTTATATGTAACTTCAAGCAAAGTCAGGTCTTTAACATATACATTTTGAAGTAATGGGAAGTAAATAAATCCTGAATCGTTAACAGTATAACTAATAAGTGAAACGGATATTTCATTGCCATAATTCATCCTCATTATATCAGACTGGTTATTAAAGAAATTGAAATTAACATCGTCAAAGCTGGAAACCCTTATATACAGTTCATCATTTGGTTTAATCCTTTCTGTCTCTAATTCTGCCTTTTTGTATTCACTGACAGGTAAAGGCTTGCTTCTTGCATATTCAATCTTCCTTTGTGAAACACAGGAATAACTTAACAAAATAAGCAATAAGAGTAATATATTATTGCTTTTTATTCTTGTCTTATTTTTTATTCTCATTTATGTGTATCTTATAATATTCACAGTACCAATTTACGAAATTTTTAATACCTATTTCAATAGTTGTTTTAGGTTTATAATTAAAATCATCCATTAGTGAACTGACATCTGCCCATGTTTTCGGCACATCGCCCGGCTGCAGGGGCAGCATGTTTTTCGTGGCTTTTTTACATGTGGCTTTTTCAATGGATTCAATGAAATCGAGTAATTTTACAGGCTTGTTATTCCCGATATTATATACCCTGTAAGGTGCTACGGAGCTTGAAGGATCGGGTTTTCTGCCGCTCCAGCTTTTATTGCCCAGGGGTGAGGCCTTAATGATTCTTGTTATGCCCTCGATAATATCATCTATATAAGTAAAGTCTCTTTCCATCCGACCATTATTATAGACATATATGGATTTATTTTCCAGTATGGCTTTTGTGAACATAAATAAGGCCATGTCAGGTCTTCCCCAGGGTCCGTAAACAGTAAAAAAACGCAGTCCTGTGGTTGGCAGTCCGTACAAATGGCTGTAAGTGTGAGCCATCAGTTCATTACTTTTTTTACTTGCTGCATACAGACTTACAGGATGATCAACATTATCCTGTACTGAAAAAGGCATCTTCTCATTTAAACCATAGACACTGGAACTGCTCGCATATACAAGGTGATCTATTCCATTATACCGGCAAGCTTCAAGAATATTCAGGAATCCGACAATATTACAGTCAATATAGGTCCTGGGATTTTCAATGCTGTATCTCACACCGGCCTGAGCTGCAAGGTGACAAACCTTATCAAATCTTTCCCTTTTGAATAATTCGTAAACGTTAGTGTCATCCTCCAGATTCAGCTTTGTGAACTTATATCCGGGATATGCAGAACTTTTAATGATTTTGTTGTATTTAATATCTTCCTTACTGATTCCCGTATTTTCAAGGCGGCTAAATTTCAGATCAACATCATAATAGCTGTTTATATTATCCAGGCCGACAATATCATGTCCTTCTTCTACCAGTCTTTTTACAAGATGAAAACCTATAAATCCTGCAGTACCTGTAATAAGAATTTTCATAGGAATAGTTGGTTTTTATTAATATGGCCTGAAAAAATACTGTACAGTTTTCAGATTAAATCTTCAGTAAATAAATATGTTATTTTTGACCTTATTGCAATTAAAAAGTTTTTAAGGAGAATGCATTTCTTAACAAAATACACTTTCATTTATAAATCTTAAATTTAAGACATAATAAATTCATATTAATAATAAAAATCCTGTTTTTGATGTATTAATATTTTTTAATGATTATTGATAATTATTTATTCATTAATGATTTGTCATAATCTTTATCCGAAAAGTACTGATCAGTATATATAATTGCACGATTTTTGCATACCTTAAAGGAGGAATTTTAATATCGGGAGATATATATGTATTATTTTATATTTATAATACTAACCTGTTCCCGGATGTTTTTTCATCCGCTGCATTTTTCAATTACCAATATAGACATCAATTCCAAACTGCATGTTGCAGAGATATCATACCAGTTCTTCGCAGATGATTTTAAAAATATACTGCAAAACCATGAGCAGACAGTAATTGATTTAGATCAAAATAAGGATTTGACGCCACAAAATATAAAGGCTGTTAATGATTATATTTTTTCCGCGTTTGAAGTGAAATTTAATAAATCTGAAAAGATAAATCTTGATTTTCAGTATAAAAAGCATGATGAAGCATTGATACGGCTATATTATAAGGGAGAACTGCCCATGGGTGAGATTGAAAGTATTACACTGGTGAATGAATTAATGCTGGATCTGTATGAAGATCAGACAAACCTGGTTATTATCAGCCTTGATGGGGAAGAAAAGGGATATACATTCAATTACAGGAAAAAAACTATAAATATCGAGTACTAAATTTACTGAATAATTAAGGACAAAGAGAATTATTTAAATGTTAACTTTGTATTTATGAGGGGGATAATAGTATTTATTATTTGCCTGTTTATTAATACGTTGGCTTCCTTAGCGACACACAACAGGGCAGGTGAGATTACTTACAGTCATATCTCGGGCTATACCTATGAATTTACAATAACCACATATACTTATACACCCAGTTTAGCAAACCGCAGTGAGCTGACAATAGAATGGGGTGACAATAGTTCATCAATAGCTCCGATGGCTGATGGTTATCCGATATTTTTGCCTAACTATTACCGTCATAATGTATATAATGCAACACATACATTTCCGGGGCCGGGTATATATGAAGTGCTTGTTCAGGATCCTAACAGGAACCTTGGGGTACAGAACATACCGAATTCTGTAAATGTGGTATTCTCCATTAAAACGACGATACTTATAAATACAATGATAGGAGATAATAGCTCACCGGAACTTTTAAATCCTCCAAAAGACAGGGCTGCCCTTGGACATATTTTTATTCATAATCCGGCGGCATATGATCCTGATGGCGATAGCCTGTCATATAAACTGACTGTGTGTACGGGACAGGATGGAAAGCCTATTCAGGATTATACTTTTCCTTCCAGTAGTGATACATTTTATATCAATGAAGTTACAGGCGATCTGGTCTGGGATACACCCGTGGATACGGGTAAATATAATGTTGCGATGAATATTGAGGAATGGAGAGATGGCATTATTATTGGCAATATTGTCAGGGATATGCAAATTGAAGTATTCAGGACCGACAATAATCCTCCCGAAAATCCGGAGCTTACTGATTACTGTGTCGAGGCAGGTACCCTGATTGAATTCCAGGTTACATCAACGGACAAGGATAATGATCCTGTAACGCAGACAATGTGGGGAGGACCGTTCGAGATATCAGAGGATTCAGCCATATTTGAACTTGATTCTTCCGGACCGGGGTACTCAACATCAACTTTCAGATGGCTTACAACCTGCTCACATGTCAGGAAACAGCCATACCAGATTATCCTGAAGAGCGAGGATGAAAATAATGATATAAACCTTGTAGATATCAGTAATTTTACTATTAAAGTATTGAGCCCGGCGCCAACCGGACTATCAGCTTCTTCTACCAGCATACAGATTAACCTGTCATGGGATCAGAGCATTTGTAACAATGTCACGGGATATTATATCTATCGCCGTGAAGGGAGTTATAATTTTCAGGCAGACAGTTGCGAAAATGGGGTGCCTTCATATACAGGCTTTGAAAGAATAGGTGAAGTAAAAGGATCAGGTAATACCCATTTTACAGATGATAATGATGGAGAAGGGCTGATTCAGGGTGTTGTATATTGCTATATGGTTACTGCCTGGTTTAAAGACGGATCAGAAAGTTTCGCATCACTGCCCATATGTGCCTCACTCGTGCCCGGTACCCCTTCAATCATTAATGTCAGCGTCACAACTGTTGATGAGACTAGCGGTGAAGTTTTTTTATCATGGCTAAAACCTTTGGACGTAGATACCTTAGCTGCACCAGGACCATATGTTTTTCAGGTTTTTAGAAGCGATACACTGGAAGAAAATAGTTTTCTTTTAATTGACTCTGTACTGTCAGAAGATTTGAATGATACAACTTACTTCGATGTGCTCAATACCGTTAAATTTCCTTATTATTACACTGTTAAACTATTCAACAATACAGTGGGAAACAGATTTGAGATTAAAGAGGAAGATAATGAAATTGCATCTACCCTTTATATGGATATTATACCGGATGATAATAAACTAACTCTTAATTTCAGGAAAAAGGTACCCTGGGTAAATACAGATTATATTATCTACAGGCAAAACAGATTAACAGGTTTGTTTGATTCAATAGGAATTTCTCAGCAATCTCAATATTCAGACAGCGGACTGGAGAACGGAGTTGAGTATTGCTATAAAACCAGAAGTATTGGCTGGCGACCTGTTAAGAGCCTGATTTATGAAAATGAAAACCTGTCTCATGTAAATTGTGGTATTCCCAGCGATATGACACCTCCGTGTCCGCCCGCACTATCGGTGATTTCATTGTGCGACAGCCTGAAGAACATTTTGACATGGACCAATCCGAATAATTATTGTGCGGATGACGTAATTGGCTATATAATATATTATTCAGAAACTATACAAAGTGTATCAGATTCAATTGGAGGCACATATTCAGCTATTGACACAACTTTTCATCATCAACTGGAGCAGGTGATGCAATTAGGAGGATGTTACTATGTTACAGCAATTGACTCTTTTAAAAATGAAAGTCCTCCTTCAAACAGGGTTTGTATTGATGCATGCCCTTATTTTGAACTTCCAAATGTGTTTTCCCCAAATAATGATAATATTAACGATAAATTTGTAGCAAAAATCCCGGAAGGAGTATCTGATAATCTGAAGGTTGTGATTAAAATATATAACAGGTGGGGACAGCTGGTATTTGAATCAGATAATAACCCGCTGGTTGAATGGAATGGTACTTATATGCATTCAAAAAAGATAGTACCTTCAGGCGTTTATTATTACATTTGCGATGTGTATGAACCAAGAATAACAGGTGTCGAGGTTAGAAGCCTTGTCGGATTTGTACATGTCTTCTCGGATAAATCTACAGTTGAAACCAGTGAATAAATGCAATTGAAAAAATTAACCGGCATAGTAGTACTTATAATTGCTATCATGGGAACAAATGCCCAGACCCCGGATGACTTATATTGCAGGGGTGTTGCCAGTTTAATGAAAGGCAACTATAATGAGGCTGTTAATTTTCTGACATCGGCCATAAAGCTGGAACCAAATAATGCACTTATGTATCTGAAAAGAGGTGAAGCTTACTATCAGTCAGGCTTGCTTGATGATGCTTTAAATGACTTTCTCGAAACTGATATGCTGGATAAAAACAAAGGCAGCCTGGGGCTTGCCAGAACATATGCCAGGCTTGGAAATGAAGAAAAATCTTTATTTTATTTGAGAGAGCATCTTAATTCGGAGTATCATTTGAAAGAGAAGGATATTAAAAAGGACAGTGCATTTGATAAGCTGCAATATACTGACGGGTGGTATGTCCTCTGGCAGGGAAACTGGTACACTGGAGAAGAAGAGGTTGAATCCGAAGTAGACTATTTGCTGCATAAGGAACAATATCTGGATGCCCTTACCCTGTTGGATGAGAAAATTTTAAAGTCGGAAAATCCTCACATTTTATATGCCTGCAGGGCTAAAGTATATGCGGAACTTGACAATTATAAAGGAGCTATAGCAGACTGGGATAACGCTATTGCTGATGCAGGAAACATTCAGGATTACTATATCGAAAGAGGAAAGGCATACTCCAGGCTGGGCAAATATGAAAATGCTGCCGGGGATTTTACAAAGGTACTGAGGAATGATCCTGCATATTTTTCTTTATATATTGAAAGAGCAAATGCGTACGCACAATTGAAAAAATATAGTCTGGCCATAAGAGATGCAGAAACCTACCTGGAATATTTTGATAATGATCAGGACGCAATTGCTTTGTGCGGAGATCTGTACTACATAAGCGGAAACTATATTGAGGCACTTAAATACTATAACAGGAACCTGAGATTAGACAAATCAAAACCTGAATATTACAAGGCCAGGGGTAAAGCCTACTTGAAAACCGGCACCTACATGTTTGCAATAAATGACCTGTCAATGGCACTGGACTTATATCCAAATGACGGTGAGACCTATTTACTGAAAGGCATTGCTCTCTTTGAAAGTGGAGATATTGAAGGAGCATGTGCTGACTGGAATAAAGCCAGAAAATTTGGTGAAATAAGGGCTGTCGAGTATCTGCTTAAGTATTGCAACAAATAAGGGACAGTCGCTTTTACTTACCAAGAATTTCTTCCAGTTTATGTATGATGTCCTTCATATCGGAATACTTAATCTGTCCGGGCGCAGTTGCCTTACCCTCATCCATTGAAGCATAGGTGATCTCTGATCCCATGAAGGGTGCAATAATCCGCGTTATCTTCCCCAGGCATCCCATGCAAAATGCAACTATCCTGCCGGGGTTATTATAAAGTGAAAGTATTCTTGAATTATCTATATTGGTTTTTGCTGTTGTTACTACTTTTGCAATATCTGCACCATATTCAAAACAGTCTTTCACAATTTTGTTCAGTATATCAGTTTCAGGAGTATTTCTAAAATTGTGGTAAGAAATGATCACGTCACAGTTATTCCTGTGGGCATAATCAATCAGATCTTTTCTATAGGTTTCATCTGACTCATATTCCAAATCGACATATTTTGCTCCCGCCTTAATTGCAGTTTTTAATTTGTTTATTCTTTCGCTTTCATCGCAGATACCGGGGCGAAGAGTTGCAATTAATTTTTTGGGTTGGGAAAAAATCTCCTTAATCTTTTTAATGTCAAATTCAGTCAGGTCCAGCCTGATTTCAGCCATATCAACATTTTTTAATGTCGCAAGGCAGTTTTTTATATTTTTATCAGATATCGCTACGCAAATCATTAATCATTTCCTCCATTTGTTTTAATGATACTTGTTTAATAATAGCATTTCCTATACTTTCCAGCAGAACAAGGTGAAGAGTATCTCCTTCCCGTTTTTTATCCTGTCTTATAATATCAAAGATGTCTGACATCCCGACGTTTATTGATGTTGGTAATCCTAAGTTCTCTAAAAGGCTTTTAATCCTTTTGAATTCTGTTTCTTTTATCAGCCCAAGTTTCTGAGACAGTTTCAATGCCAGGATCATTCCTGCGCTCACAGCTTCGCCATGTAACATCCCGGTAAGTTTTTCAAAAGAATGGGCAAATGTATGGCCGAAATTTAGCTTTCTTCTTTCTCCTTTTTCCTTCTCATCAGCCTCAACAACTTTGGATTTAATTAATATAGAGTCATATACCAGCTTGTTTATTACATCGGCATTCATGTTCAGGGCTTTTTTATAATTATTCTCCAGATAACTGATAACATTTTCATTTTTTATCACACCTGCCTTAACAATTTCTGCAAATCCGGCCACGAAATGTTTTTTATCGAGGGTCTTTAACATTTCGCTGTCACATATTACAAATTCAGGCTGGTTAAAGGTACCTATCATATTCTTATAGCCCTTAAAGTTGACACCATTTTTCCCGCCAACGCTTGCATCAACCTGTGAAAGGAGGGTGGTTGACACAAATCCGAATTTTAATCCGCGCATAAATATGGAAGCTGCAAAACCTGCTACATCGCAGACTATGCCACCTCCAATGCCTGCAATGAATGAAGAGCGGTCAACTTCATGTTCAACAAATTTAGCGAATATATAATTAAGAGTATCAATGGTTTTAACTTTCTCTCCGAGTCCGATTTCAATAATAATGCAGGGAGGAAAGTCTTTTTTATAGAAGCGAGATACATTTGTATCCGTGATAATTACAGTTTTTGTGTCAGGAAGGTAATGGGTGAGATTTTCAAGTTTCTCGCCAACAAGAATTTTAGAAGTGCGGGAATCGGTTTTTATTTCTACGGTTTTCATTATTTTATTTATTCATCACTTTTGTCTGATGATTAATAGATTCCTGATGTATTGCCCTGAAAATCTGCATAATAAATTCTTCACTCAGGCCTTTTTTATGTGCCCGTCTAATCATATTTTTCAGTATTTCATCCCACCTGCTGGCCTGCAATATAGTTATGTTATTTTTCTTTTTATATTCTCCTATTTTTCTTGAAACGGCCATACGGCCATCAAGTATATCCAGGAGTTTTTCGTCATATTCATCTATTTCCTGTCTGAGTTCCTCGAGAGTAATAAGTAACAAATCATCATCAATATTAGATTTTCTTAAGACAAGTTTAGCAAGAAGATTTTTGAGCTCTTCGGGAGTTATTTGTTGTTCAGCGTCGCTTAGCGCTTTTTCGGGATTTATGTGAGTTTCAATCATCAATCCGTCAAAATTTAAATCCATTGACCTCTGGGAAACTTCGAAAAGTAATTTTTTGCTTCCGCATATATGACTGGGGTCGGTGATTATTGGCAATTCGGGTATTCTTCGTTTAAGTTCAATGGGTATTTCCCAGTGCGGATTATTCCGGTACTGTGATTTTTTATATGTCGAGAATCCTCTATGTATAGCTGCGATTCTTTTTATGCCTGCATTGTTTATCCTTTCAAGGGCTCCTATCCATAGCTCTGCATCGGGATTAACAGGATTTTTTACCATGACGGGAATATCCACACCTTTAAGCGAGTCAGCCAGTTCCTGTACAGAAAAAGGATTTACAGATGTCCTTGCACCAATCCATAGTATATCAATACCTGCTTTGAGAGCTTCGTAAACATGCTTGACATTCGCCACTTCAATTGAAGTAAACATGCCGAATTCTTCTTTTACTCTTTTTAGCCATAATAAACCTTTGGATCCTACTCCTTCAAAAGAATTCGGCCTCGTCCTGGGTTTCCATATGCCTGCCCTGAAAATCTTTATTCCGTTTTTATGCAGTTGCCGGGCAGTCTCGATTACCTGCTCTTCGCTTTCAGCACTACATGGGCCCGATATAATAAGCGGACGGTCAAACCTTATTCCGTTAAAACTTAATCCTTCTAATTCAAGATTTATTCCCATAGTTTATTCCATTATTGATTTACCTTTCATATATTCACCCAGTATCAGCAAGTTACTGGTGAATGGTTTGATAGCTTCAACAGCTTGTTTGTAAAGCAAAAAGTCCTCTATTTCAAGATCAACATAAAACTGGTATTCCCATTCTTTGCCAATTATTGGCATTGATTGCACCTTTGTCAGGTTTATTTCATAATAAGAAAGTATGGATAATACTTTTGACAGGCATCCTATTTTATGAGCCAGTGCAAAAGTTATAGATGATTTATTAACTTTTTTATTAGCTTTAATTTTACCATTCTTTTCCTCCAGGATCAGAAATCTTGTATAGTTTTTTTTGTTGGTTTCTATACTGGCAGCGAGAATCTCGAGATTATACTTCTCGGCGGCAAGTGTACTCGATATATCACCTATGCCTGATAATTTATTATCCCTTATATCTTTTGCACTAAGTGCCGTATCAATACTATCAATCAATTTTATATGAGGATATTCTTCAAAGAACTTCTGACACTGCAGTAAAGCCATGGGTTGAGAATAAAT
>CAZOLY010000018.1:14206-30925 GCA_964580815.1 uncultured Bacteroidales bacterium | reverse complement strand
CAAATTAAACAAAACTACTAACTAAACCAACTTGGGCAAAACCGTCTAACCAATTAAAATTATGAGAATTGCTTCAGATAAATTTTTTATTAAGCTGATTTCTATACTCTGATACGACATTAATAACAACGGGTTAATTATATTACATTAATAACAAAAATATATTGATAAAAGAATTGATATTTTAAACTAAAAAAATAATTAGATGTAAAAAAATTTCAGGGATGAATATTTTAAAGATTCTAAGATTAACAATTTCAATATATTCACTGCTAATATTTCCGGCTGGCTTATTTTCCCAGAGCAGTTACTGGGTATTCTTTGCTGATAAAAACGGGGTCGAGTTTGATCCTTACAAATATTTTGATCCCAGGGCTATCATTAGAAGAAAAGAACTTAATCTGAATGTATATGACACCTCAGATATGCCGGTAAGAAGTGATTATATAAAGTCCATTGAAGAAATTACCGGCAAAATAAAATCGGTGAGCAGATGGTTTAATGCAGTATCTGTTTATGCAAGCCATGATGAAATAAATACTGTCAACAAACTGGATTTTGTGGAAAAGACTTTACCTGTCCTGTTCATCTCCAAACCCGCCTCATGCAATTCAGACTTTGTGTTACCACAGCCAAAAATGGACCTGCTCATAAAGCAGACGGAACGCATGGGAGGAAAGCTGTTTGAGGAACACGGCATTGACGGCAGCGGCGTGCGCATTGCAGTATTTGACGGAGGATTTCCAAAAGTAAATACTCATCCTGTTTTTGAGCATTTAAGGAACACGGGACGAATAATAAAAACATATGATTTCGTAAAAAAAAGAGATAATGTTTATGCAGGTGTTACCCATGGTACAATGGTGTTATCCTGTATTGCCGGAAAATATAACAATATTAATATGGGGCTTGCTACGGGTGCTGAATTCCTGCTTGCAAGGACTGAACGGCGAACTGAACCCTTTTCAGAGGAAGAAAACTGGTTAGCCGCCGTTGAATGGGCAGACAGGAATGGTGCTGACATAATTAACAGTTCCCTTGGTTATACTTACCATAGGTACTTTCCTGCTGACTTGGACGGGAAAACCAGCCTGGTTGCGAGGGCTGCAAATATAGCAGCCTCAAAGGGCATACTGGTAATAAATGCTATGGGTAATGACGGAAGTAAGAAATGGGAATTTATGGGAACACCTGCTGATGCAGATAGTGTTTTATCTGTTGGCGGCATTGACCCGTCTACTGATTATCATATATATTTCAGTTCCTACGGACCAACTTCTGACAAAAGAAGAAAGCCCAATGTCTCAGCTTATGGAGAAGTAATAGCTGCCGGCAGAAAAAAGCTATCAAAATTACAGGGTACATCCTTTTCGACACCCTTAGTATCAGGTTTTGCTGCCTGCATCAAGCAACTGAGGCCTGAATTGTCAAATATGGAACTCTTAAAGGAGATTGAAAGGTCAGCACATTTGTACCCGTATTACGATTATGCACACGGCTATGGCATACCTCAGTCCAGTTATTTTTTTGCAGATAAATCTTGTGATACTCTCGAAATAGTGCAGTTTCAGTTAAGTAATAATACATTAAAAGTGAGGATTAACGATCTTATTGATCTTGAAGATGAAACTGAAGACCATTTACTATTTTATCATATAGAAAACAGTAAGGAGATTCTTGACAAATATGCAGTAATTAAAGTGTTTCAACATGATGTTCTGGAATTTCCGGTTGAAGAATATAGAAATAATGAATTGCTGAGAGTCCATTTCAGGGGATACACCGCAGAATATAAATTTTAAACCATAACAGATAATGAAGAAATCATCCTTGATATTGACCACATTGTTAATAACTTTTAGTAGCAGTTATACCCAGACAGTCCTGTTGGAAAAGAATGTTAAGGATAATGCATATTCCCTTAAAAAGGGACCTAACATGAAATATTTTCCCCATTTGTATCTCGGATATGAGTTTTTTGCCAGCAGGCCTGATGAAAAGGGTGCAGAAATAGTATATGGTTCATCAACATCCATGAATATTGGCTACAGGCATAAATTTAAGATATTTGAATTCTATTCAATCGGATTTAGTACCGAATATTCCCTAAAAAAATATATTATTAAGCAGGCAGAAAGTAAAATACTGCCTAATTCCGTGTTGCATGACAAAGAAAAAATGAGGTTCAACAATGCCGGATTTGAATTCTATAACCGATTTAATGTTGATAAAAGAGGTAATATTATCGGCAAGTATCTTGATATCGGATTATATGGCAACTGGATTTTTGCGACAAACCATTATACCAGGGATAAGGCATATGATGAAAATAATATGTCTGAACTCACTGTTATCAGATATTCCAGGCTGAAATACACTAATAATTTCAGCTACGGACTGTCAGGGCGCATTGGAATAAACAATATATCCCTGTCAGTTAACTACCGCCTGTCAGATTTGTTCAGGAAAGATTATCAATTACCCGAATTACCAAGATTTTCTATCGGACTTGAATTGGCACTTTACGGCAAATAATAATAGATGTCCAGGCCGGATCGATATTAATGTGGCAATGGATTTGCAGCCTTACTTAAGACTTACTTTTAAGAAATTCCAGAATATCATTGCGGTTAGGGGCTGACGGCTGAGCACCGAGTCTGGTCACCGATAATGCTGCAGCAGCATTAGCAAATTTTACAGCTTCCCATATATTTTTCTTTTCAGCCAGTGCCACAGCTAGTGCTCCATTAAAAATATCCCCGGCAGCAGTTGTATCAACAGCATGTACCTTAAATCCCCCAACGAGTTCGGACCCGCTGCTGTCCAGAATAAGGGCTCCTTTTTTACCTATAGTAATAATAACTTTGTTTACTCCTTTTGATATAAGTATTCTCCCTGCATCTTCAGCGGCGCCTTCATCTTCAATTTTAATTCCTGTCAGCATCTCAGCCTCCGCTTCATTAGGAGTTAATATTGAAACAGTCTTTAGCAGATCGATAGGCAATGGTTGTCCCGGTGCAGGATTGAGAATAACTCTTACTCCGTTGTCATAGGCAAACTTTGCAGCATATTGAACTGTTTTTAACGGTATCTCCAGCTGCATAAGCAGAATGTCGGATGCCAGTATGGCTTCTTTGGCAGCTGTTATGTCATACACAGACAAATTTAAATTTGCTCCGGATGCAACGGCAGTAGAGTTCTCACCACCCTCAGCAACAAATATCTCCGCAATCCCCGATGGAGCATCCTTGTCCTTTACAATAAAATCTGTATTTATTCCGTCTTCTTTAAATCCCTTTAAAGCCTGCTCCCCAAAAATATCCTCACCAACACGGGCAACAAAGGTCACCTTGCCTCCCGCTCTCGCTGCAGCGACAGCCTGATTAGCCCCTTTACCTCCGGGAGCAGTACTGAATTTACCTCCTAAAACAACTTCCTTTGGCCCGGGAATGCGGGGAACCTTAACTATCATATCTGTATTGGAACTTCCGATGACTGTAATATTCATCAGTATTAAGATTTATATTATCAATAATTTTTGTTTGACCGTCTAAAGTTAACAAAAAGAAAATTAAAAAAAATACTAATATATATTTTGAAATTAACAATAATCAGAACTGACATTTTTGCTGTTTCCCATATTGGCTATATTATAGAATTCCTCTTTATAACCGATGTTTTATAAAAATAAAGATATGTGTAAACAGTTGTTAATAAAATAGAACCGGGACCGGTAATGACATTTTAAATTTCTAATAAAAAACAAGTTAGCCTCAGGAGGCTCAATTTTAAAAATAAATTATTCCCTCATTAAATAAATATTTATTAAATTCGGGCATGGTAAGTATTTTAAATTTTTATTTAATACTATTTTCCTTATTTACCAAAACAGGAAATTATGCAAATAAAATTTGGTAACCTTCTTACTCAGAAAGATACTTCACCTGAATATAACCTGGCAACCGAGAATATTATTTACCTTTCAGATAAAAAATACATAGTAAAACTTGCCGAGAACCTTATTGAAGTTGATGAAGTATTAAAGCTAAGGTTTGAAGTATTTAATCTTGAGTTGAAAGAAGGACTGGATTCTTCATTTTCTACTTTACGTGATGAGGATAAATTCGACAGGCAATGTCATCATCTGCTGGTTATTGAGAGAGCCACAAATAGAATTGTGGGCACCTACCGCCTGCAAACACTTGAAGCAGCGAAGAAAGGTCACGGCTTTTACTCATCGGGCGAATTTAACTTAAACAAATTAGGAAGGAAAGTGCTGCGCAAATCGGTCGAAGTAGGAAGGGCATGTATTGACAAAGATCACAGAAACAGCAGGGCTTTATTCCTGTTATGGAAAGGTATTGCCCAGTATATATTCTATGCACAGAAACGCTATCTGTTTGGCTGTTGCTCCATTAGCAGTCAGGATCCTGTTGTGGGAAAGATATTCATGAATTATCTCGAACGTAATAACTATGTCCATGATAAAATTTCTACTGTGCCTTTAGTCGGACTTGAATGTTATGCCGATGATTTAAAAGTTCCCTATAAGGATAAAGTAGATATGCCATCTTTAATGGATATGTATCTCAGATATGGAGCCAAAGTCTGTGGCCCCCCTGCTATTGACCGGGCTTTTAAAACTATAGATTTCTTTATTGTTCTGGATACTAATGAATTGGACCCTGAATCTCTTGAAATGTTTTTTAATTAAATGGCCTTTGTAAGCCTGAAGACATATAAAAACCCCTTCTTTATATTCATTTCCGTATTTTAAATAACTTCGACCAATAGCAGGCTCCATTCCCTTTAAAATCTTTAAATAATCAATGCCGGTTTAATAAAATATGCTTTCAGAGTAAATTAAGCTGGCATAAGGTTTTTAAATATTCTTAATCTAAATGCTTATAAAAATTGTTTCTTATTAATTAGTTAACTAAATTAGATAAGGATAATAAATCAGCCTGTAAAACTCTTGCAAACATATACTATCAAATATGTAATTTTGTCGTGTCTGATTTTTAGTCTGAAAATCGGTATGCCGGCATCATATACTCAACCAAAATGTTATACAACAGCTAACGGCTTATCTCACGATAATATCAATTGTATCTTATTGACTAACAGGGGATTTTTATGGATTGGCACAGGATACGGACTCAACAGATATGACGGTTACCGTTTTATAAATATTAAAAATATTCCCGGGGATTTGAATTCCCTTTCAGATAACTTCATTACGGCATTGGCCAGTGATTCATCAGAAAATTTATGGATCGGGACAAGGAAGGGACTGAATCACTATAATATAAAAACAATGATCTTTGATGCTTATTTTAACAATCCTGAAGATAGTAACAGCATATCTGATAACTACATTAACGATCTTTGTGTCGATAGTAATAATACCGTGTGGATTCTCGCCGGCAATGTTTTAAATAACTTTGATATTAAGAACAACAGGTTGCACCGTTATCATATCCCTGTTGATGCTGAAAAATCAAGAGACATCATATTATATACACTTGAGGAGGATAAGGATAACCTGATATGGATAGGATCATCAAATGGTTTGTATTGCTTTGACAAATCCGGGAACAAATTTTCGGATCTGAAAATTAATATTTCGGATTACTCTGTTAAATCAATATTCATAGATGCTGAAGGGAATATTTGGCTAGGTACCGATCATGGATTACTTAAAATAATAAAAAGCAAAAACATCATTAAAAAATACTATAATGATTTAAAACCTGATAATCCTGATATTGTTAATTCCATTAATTACCTGACCTTCTGGAACACTAAAAACCTGGTGCTGGGAACAGAGTTGGGGCTGTATATATTTGATATACAGAAAGAAGAATTTAAATCAATAAATGAGCCATTTCCCACCAGCAAAAAACTTACATATTATCCGGTTAGTTGTATGCAAGCAGATTTTACAGATTTAATCTGGATTGGAACTTCACACGGATTGTTTAAGCTTCATAAAAGTCCGGCAATTTTTTGCAATTACAGTAGTGATAAATTAACGGGACTGAAAGGGGAGCATATAACATCATTATATAAAGACAGGGACGATGCGCTTTGGGTCGGGACTCAAAACTACGGATTGAATATCATCAATACAATAAGCGGGGAAATAGTCAATTATAATAAATATAGTTATAATAATAAGTTGAGAATTTGCAGCAATAAAGTTCCGGTAATATTTGAGGATAGCGAAGGTAAAGTATATTTAGGAACAGGGAAGGGTGTAATGATATATAATCGTGCTAAAAAGAACTTTGAGAGCCTATGTGAAAAGATTCCTCTTATCAGTTGTGACACATTCAAAAACAGTCAGATTTATGATATTCTGGAAGACACATTAAAAAACCTGTGGTTTGCTACCAGTAGCGGATTATACTCACTAAATATCAATAAAGAAAGACAGTTGCAACATTATAACCTGGGACTTGATAACCAATCCGGTTTATTCGAACCGGTATTTGTGCTTGAAGCCGGCAACTACAATAATCTTTGGATTGGCACAAACAATGGCTTAATTCTTTTTAATACAGAAACCAATAATTTTGAAAAATACACATCTGACTCGATAAATCAAAAATTCAGACTCACCGGCAATTCAATATTTTCGTTATATGCAGATTCAAATAACATATTATGGGTTGGCACTGGCGGAGGTTTAACCATGATCGACCAGGCCGCCCTTAGATGGAAACATTACACTTCAAAAAACGGATTGTCAAGCAGTTATATTTATGCAATCGTTGAAGACAGGAAGAATAACTTATGGCTGACCACCAATAAAGGAATTATTAAGTTTAATAAAAATAATGAAAGCTTCAGGACCTATGACGAGTCCGAAGAATTATTAGTTAGTGAATTTATTGAGAGATCATACTATAAAAGTAGTCATGGAGAAATATTCTTTGGCGGCATTCAGGGATTCTGTTCATTTTTCCCTGATTCCCTGGTTATGAATTCACATGTGCCCAGGGTAGAAATAACGAAAATAAAATATATAAACAGGAATATCATCTATAGCATCTACAAAGAAAACTTCGATTCTATAATACTACCTAAATGCACTTATTTCACAATTGAATTTGCAGCCCTTGATTTTGTAACTCCCGGAAAAAATCAGTATATGTATTCGGTTCATAAACCAGGCAGCGAGCCAAACTGGATATATTGCGGGAAGATTAATAATGTTAACCTTACTGATATCAAGTCAGGTTCATACATTTTCCAGGTTAAGGGTTCAAATAGCGATGTTATCTGGAATAATGAGGGAAAAACAATAAAAATTATTATTGAGACGTCAATATGGAAATCAAAGAAGGCAATACTGGTTTATATAACGGTCCTTACACTGATGATTATACTGTTACTTATATACAGACATTTAAGATCAAAGAGAATAAGATATATAAATGAAGAAAAAGAAAATATTTCAAGACAAATTTTAGAACAAAAAGAAGAACTTATAGCAAAGAATAATAATATCATGGATAGTATAAAATATGCAAAACGTATTCAGTCAGCCTTAATGCCTCCCGACACAATATTTAAATCAATCTTTCCTGATTCTTTCGTTTTGCATATTCCCAAAGATATTGTAAGTGGCGATTTCTACTGGTTTAACAAAGTTGGCGACAGGGCCTTTGTCGCTGCTGTCGATTGTACGGGCCATGGCGTCCCGGGGGCCTTCATGTCTATTATTGGAATTGAACTGTTTAGAAATATTACTAATATCGAGGGTATAAAACAGCCGGCTCAAATCCTGGCTACTCTCAACAAAGACTTTCAAAAGATCTTTCATGATAAGGATATTATCTCATTCAGGGATGGCATGGATTTGGCTTTTTGTGCCTTCGATACTAAAAAAATGATACTTGAATATGCAGGTGCTTTTAATCCTATTTATATAATAAAAAACAGCAATATTTACGAATATAAGGGTGACAGATTTTCAGTAGGCCTTGACAAACCTGGTGAGAATAAAAAAAATACTTTTAAGAATCATGTAATACCGATGCAAGATGGAGACTCAATATATATATTTTCTGATGGCTATGCTGATCAATTCGGAGGGCCCGACGGGAAAAAATACAAGTACAGAAGATTTCAGCATCTTCTTCTGGCAATTCATCAGCTGCCAATGGCTAAACAAAATGAACTGCTTGAAAAAAGTATTATGAGGTGGAAAGGGGATCTTGAACAGGTAGATGATATACTTGTTATTGGCATAAGAATACATTCCTGAAAATACCGTGGCTAAGTATCTTTTTCAAGCAGGTCTTTCATTTTCTGCACCAGCACCTCTACCTGAAAAGGTTTGCTTATATAATCGTTCATTCCTGCTGCCAGACATACCTCTTTATCGCCGGCCAAAGCATTAGCTGTCACTGCAATAATAGGTGTATGAGTATTTGTTATAGCCTCAACCTCCCTGATTTTTTTTGTGGCTACAATACCATTCATAACCGGCATCTGTATATCCATTAAAATAAGATCATACTTTGATTTAGCAAACTTATCCAATGCTTCCTTACCGTTATTGGCAACATCAATATTGCGAACATTGCTTTTTAGACTGAGCAGTATTATTTTCTGATTAACCGCATTATCCTCTACTAGTAGCACATTTGAGTTTTTTATATCGACCTTTTTATGAGCTTTCAATAATAACTCATCAGATAAACTTTCAGCCTCTTCCTTTTTAAATAAAGCTTCCGGCTTAGTGTCCTTACTAAACCTGAGCAGAAAGGAAATTATTGTATGATCCTTATTAGAAGTAACTTCCAGCTCTCCCTTATGGATAGAAATAATTCTTCTTGCAATGGTCAGATCCAAATAATTACCCGGGGGCTGCTGTGTTTCAGCGTCAGTATGACTACTGCCTGCCTGAACATAGAAATTATCATAATCATCCCTGGCAAGGTTTAAAAAAGGACATTTTATGTTAAACAATAATTCTGCTTTATTTGTACTTTCTTTTTTTATATCAACACTTATTGCCACATAAATTTTTTTCTGATCGTATAGTTTTATAATATTTTCAATAAGATTAATAAATAGCTGCTTAACTCTTACAGGATCTCCCAACAAATTATTTTTAATTTCCCTGGTAAATCTGAAATTAAAATCAATACGGCTTCTGTATTGTTCTTTAAACAAATCTAATGTATTGCTAATAGTTGAGTACAGATCAAAGCTAACCTTGAAAATATCCTCATCCTCAAGTCTTAAGTTTGACACCTTAACAATATTATTAACAATGGTCACCAGGTTATTTGTAGAAGAAATTATAGTATCAAACATTTCCCTGTGTTCGGGATCAAGTTTAGTCCTGTTTAAAAGATTTGATATGACTGTAATATTATTGAGAGGCGTTCGTATCTGATGTGAAAGTTTGGACAAAAAATAGTCTTTCCGGCTGCTTTCATCCTTTGTCTTAAATATTGTTTTAATAAGCCTGTGATAATTATAATTCCTTTGAAACTCAAAAACATAACCTGCCAAAAGGACAACAATATAAGAGCCAAGCAACCTGAATGATAAAGATAAATCATAATTCTGCACTAGTGATAAAGACTTACTAAACATTAATATGGGAAGGCAGACTATCAGAAAAGCTATTGAGTAGAATACTCCTGTTCTGGAACCAAGCATCAGTATTACAAGTACAGGATACAGACATATCCAGATATACCCTATACCAAAAATACCGCCCGTTATGAGCAGGAATAAAAAATTGACAGCCGCCAGATAAACCAGTATATAACTTGTAAGAAGATGTTTTTTTGTCCTTTTTAAAAAAAAATAACACGTCAGGCCAACTGCTGAGGAAATAAGAAAAAGTACTGCCAGTATATAATGTCCGTAAATTACCCCGGTAATTCCGAAAACAAGGAAATATACAAATGATACCAGGCAGTAAAAATAAATAACCATTATTTTATTAATAATATCAACGTCTACGTTTTCAACAAACCTCTTTATATAGGAATTCAGAATTCTTTTAAGCATCTCTTTAACATTTAATCATTTATACAATTCCGCTATGTGATACCTAAATATCATTATAAATTTAGTCAAAATATTTTAAATAAATTATTATTAATGACCATCTTAAAAACTATAAGCCCAAATTATGTATCAGGGTGCAATAATATATCTTTAATTATTGCCGTTATTTTTTTAAGGTTTATAAATAAAGAGGTAAATTTGTTTAAGCACTGGCTTTTAATTTGTAATTAAATTATTATGCGTAATATATACTATTTATTAGTATTCAGTACATTCTTTAATTCACTTTTATTCAGTCAGAGTGACTCAACAGGCTATACATTATACACTCCCCAGTTCAGATTCAGGGATGGTATTTTTATAAATTTTGAACAGGTAAAAACTAACAGGCCCATACCAAAATCCAGGATAATATCAACAACTACATATGATGATCAATATTTTTATAACCGGACTTTACAATCAAAAGAAATATATTATTATGATAATTTTGGAGTGAAGCAGGAGGTACAGACAAAAAAAATATGGGGATACTCGCAAAATGGAAGCTTGTTTGTAAATATAAATGATGGATTTTACAGGATTAATATCCTGGGTAATATTTGTCACTTTGTAGCTAATTATACATCCTACAACAATAATTATCCATATACATACTATGATTACAGGTATAATCCATATGGAGGAAGGACTTCATCATACTCAACCACTGAAATGCGTCAATACCTGCTTGACTTTGTAACCGGTAACATACTGGATTATAATGTAACAAGCGTTGAATTACTTCTTATGAGTGACCCCGAACTACATGATGAATATGCCTCACTTGGAAACAGAAAGAAAAAACAGCTTAAATTTTTGTATATCAGAAAATTCAATGAAAGGAATCCATTATATTTTCCAACAAAATAAATAACTATGAAAAAAAATATATTCATATCATTGCTGGTTGCTAACATGGCAGTATCATTATTTTCTCAGGAATATGTACCTTCAAGGGAAGATATTGATGCTTTTTTCCTGACTAAAACACTCGTTGTTCTCCCCAATAATCCTCTTCTTGAATATAATTATGTTATTAAAGAGGTAATGGAACAGGAATGGGAAATTACTGACTATGATTTTATATCATTCAGCGAATTTGAAGAGAAGAGATTTGATCCGAAGTATTCGTTTTTATACATGACGCAGGTTAGTTTTGAACACGACAAAACAGATGCCAGGTATAGATTCATTCACTTATCGCTTGGAGGCGATTACTTTAGAATGAACCAGATGCCTGACCTGGCGTCTGTACCCGTAGCATATTATAATGTTGACGAGGAATACTATGCTTATAAATTAGGGATCCTGGTCCGTTTTATTCAAAATCATGTAAAACTTATAAGGGATCATCCTGAAATCATATCAGCCAATGTATTTAAGCATTATAATGACAATATCAGGGATATTCAGGGTAAAACTCTATACCTTCTTGAAAACGAGCTTGCAAAAGAAATAAATTCCGCCGCAAGGATCAAAAAGATTTATCCCTATAAATTTAAAATTGTCACAAAAGAAGAAATTGAACAGGCAATAAAAGACAGAAGAGACGATATTGTTTTTTTACATAAAGTCGGACCTGAAGGGACAAAATTAAATGCAAGATGTTACAAAATAATTATCGGAGCCGGAGATGCTAACTTTTACTACTTTGATTATCATAAGATAGATAACAATAATCCAGATGGTCTGCTTGAGTCAGACTTAAAGAAACTGGCTAAGAAATAAATTTTATGATGTTTATAAAATAACCATAGTTTTATTGCTATACAGCACCATAATCTTTATCTTAGAACAATAAACCAGTCTTTTTTAGAAGATTATATGAAATCAGTCTTTATTATTCTAATTATTCTTTCTGCCAGCCTCAGAGTATTTGCCCAGGAAAATCCCAAAATAGACTTATTGTTACAGGAGGCTGATATGGAGCTTGGAAAATCAAACTATAATGAAGCATTAATAAAAGTTGAAAGGGCTTTGGCATTATCTCCACGGCATATTGGGGCTCTGGAAAAAAGAATAAACATATACTATCAAATGGATGACGTCAAAGAAGCATCAAAATACGTTGATGAAGCAATAACTGAGTTTCCTTCAGAAGGTGAGTTTTACTATTTAAGGGGATTAATAAACTTAGCCAGAAAAAAATATTATAAAGCTTTAAATGATTTTAATAAAACGCTTGATTTTAAATCAGTTGATCCTTATAAGGTTTATCTTAACAGAGCTATTGCCAATACTAACCTGCAGGAGTATGAATTGGCAATAAATGATTTGACAAAATCCATTGAGTTAAATAACGAAAATGCCAGCGCATACCATAGCAGGGGCATGGTTTACTATGAACTTAAAGAATACGATATGGCCGTTAAGGATTTTACACAAGCTATAAATTTAAGCCAGGATAATCCCGTTACCTTTTTTAACCTCGGTATGTCCTATTACCGGATGGAAGATAAAGATAGTGCATGTCCGTATTTTCATAAAGCCTGTTCAATGGGAGATAAAAACGCTTGCAGGATGGCATTTATGGAATGCGCTAAAAACTTGCCCAAATAACCTGCTGTACCTTTTTTATTACAATAAGATTTATCTGTCTTAAAAATATTATAAATTTGACTTCTTTGTCTCTTAATTCATGGATCTTTCAATAATAATAGTAAATTATAATGTGAAATACTTCCTTGAGCAGTGTTTGCATTCTGTATTAAATTCATCAAAGAATATTAAATCCGAAATTTTTGTTGTCGACAATAATTCAGTCGATGGTTCATGCCTGATGATAAAAGAAAAATTCCCGGGAGTAAATCTTATTGAAAATAAAAAAAATGTTGGATTTGCAAAGGCTAACAATCAGGCTATAAAAAAAGCTACCGGTAAGTATATACTGATATTAAATCCCGATACAGTTGTTGAGGAAAATACATTTGAGAAATGCCTGAAATTTATGGAAACACATAAAGATGCGGGCAGTTTGGGAGTTAAAATGATCGATGGAAAAGGTAATTATCTCCCTGAATCAAAACGTTCCTTACCTACCCCGGCTGTGGCATTTTATAAAATCTTCGGATTATCATCATTATTTGCAAAATCCAGAAGATTCGGACAATATCATCTCGGATACCTTGACAAAGAAAAGATACACGAAGTTGATGTACTGCCGGGAGCATTTATTCTTGTCAGAAGAAAATTATTGCTTGATATAGGTTTGCTGGATGAGAATTTCTTCATGTATGGAGAAGATATTGATTTATCTTACAGGATTAAATTAGCAGGTTATAAAAATTATTACTTCCCCGAAACAACAATAATTCACTATAAAGGAGAAAGCACAAAAAAAGGGAGCATTAATTATGTTGTATTGTTTTATAATGCAATGATAATTTTTGCTAAAAAGCACTTTTCAAAGAAGAATGCAAGTTTTCTTAGCTTATTAATAAATATTGCCATTTACTTCCGGGCTGTATTTGCTATTCTCAGACGCTCTGTAATTACAACAATAAATCCCCTGCTAAATGCCATTATGATCTATCTGGGGTATTATTTTTTCTCACCTTTATGGGGCAATATCATTGAGCGTAATTATCCTGATCAGTACCTTAACCTGATAGTACCATCTTATGTTTTGATCTGGCTTATATCAATATTTTTATCAGGAGGTTATGAAAGACTCGTAAAAATAGGAGCATTATTCCGGGGTGTTATTTTTGGAACCTTTTTTATTTTAGTGATCTATGCATTATTACCTGAAAATCTTAGATTCTCAAGGGTTCTGATACTATTCGGGACAATCTGGGCGCTGATCTCAACTATAGGAATAAGGCTTTTATTAAACTTTATCAGCAAAAAGAATTTCAAATTCGAGATCTTTAAAAAGAGAAGAAGAATAATAATTATAGGGGATAAAAAGGAAAGCACCCGTGTTTATTCAATTCTCAAGCAAACTCAGATAAAACCAGAATTGGTTGGTATAGTTAGTACAACTGAAAATAGCACAAAAACAGACTTTATTGGTGATATAAGCCAGATTAAAGATATAGTAGAGATTAATAAGGTTGATGAACTGATATTTTGTGCAAAAGATATGACATCCCAAAGTATAATTAAAACAATGCTGCAATTTACTGACAGGAATATCGATTTTAAAATTGCTCCGCCCGAAAGCCTTTCAGTAATAGGCAGCAACTCTATTGACACTGCAGGAGACCTTTATATTGTAAATTTTAATACTATCTCAAGAAGTCTGAACAAACGCAAAAAAAGGCTATTTGATATAAGCATTGCCCTCATATTACTCGCTGCAAGTCCGTTTGCAATATTCATTACCGGTAAACCCCTGCAGTATTTTTTAAATATTTTCAGTGTACTGCTCGGTGTCTATTCATTTATAGGGTATCACGGGACAACAGGGGGCATGCATACTGGCCTGCCACAATTAAAAAAAGCGGTCCTTTCTCCTTTAGACGGTCTAAACAGGGACATAAACAATAAGAAATTAATAGAAAAGATGAATATGCTATATGCTAAAGACTATAAACTTTTTAACGACTTATACATAGTTTTTAAAGGTTTTAGCAAACTTGGAAGAAAAATTACCTGATTATCCTGTGACAATATTTTTAATTATTAACAATCTTTAAATAGCAGGGAATCCCTGATTTATCTCTCTGGATTTATTGTTAGTCTTTTAATTTCAAAGGTCAGTAATTCATATTTTTATCTTTGTTTGAAATGCATTTAATGAAACTGTCCATAAATGTTCTTACATACTTACTTAATAGTTTTATATATTTATCTTTTTGATAGTTTAGCGTTTAAGTAATTATATTTAGTTATTCTAATTTTATTTATAAATTTGTTTTATAACACAAATGTTTAATGGAATTCAATAAGCTTAGTCTAAAAATCATAGTAACACTACTAATGCTGGTAGCATTTCCTTCTGCAACTTATAATCAGCCTGTTGAGGATATTAAAAGTCTTTTCCTTGAAGCCGAGTCTTATTATTTATTTGAGGAATATAATGACGCTCTGCCCCTGTATCAGAAGATACTGGCTGAAGATCCTGAAAATTACAATATTAACTTTAAGGTAGGTATATGCTATCTGAATGACCCTTATCTGAAAAATAAGTCTGTCAAATACCTTGAAAAGGCCGCCGCAAATATTGATCCCAAATGTAATCAGAACTCACTGAAGGAGCGAAATGCGCCTCCTGAAGCCCTTTTTTACCTCGGAAACGCATATCGTATTAATAACAGGCTGAATGAAGCAATAGATATTTATAAAGAATTTCTGGAGATACTTAATCCTGAGATTTATGATGATGAATTAGTAAGAAATCATATTAAAGCATGTGAAATCGCGCTTAAACTGATGGCAAAGCCCAATTATGTTATTACAGAAAACCTCGGTGAAATTATTAACAGCCAGTTCTCAGATATTAATCCCATAATTTCAGGAGATGAATCAACCCTGGTTTACACAAAAAAGCTAAGATTTTATGATGCTGTATTTTATTCAAAAAAAGAGAATGGAAGTTGGGGATATCCGATAAATCTGACGCCTGAATTTGCACTTGACGGAAACTCTTATTCAACCGGACTGTCATATGGCGGGGATGAAATTTTTGTTTACAGAAGTGACGGATATGACGGCAATATTTACTCAAGCAAATTTATAGATGGAAAATGGACGAAACTTCATAAGCTAAATGAGCATATAAATACCAAATACTGGGAATCACATGCTTCAATATCCTCTGACGGAAAAGTCCTTTATTTCACAAGCAACCGCAGAGACGGCTATGGCGGACTAGATATTTACAGGTCGGAAAAAACCGGTAACGGGGACTGGGGACCGGCAGTGAACCTGGGAAATGTAATAAACTCAAAATATAACGAAGATACTCCTTTTATTACAACCGATGGAAAAACATTGTACTTCAGTTCACTCGGACACTATAATATGGGAGGCTATGATATTTTTTACAGTACATTATCGGAAGATGGTAAATGGAGTACACCGGTTAACCTGGGTTATCCGATTAATACAACAGGTGATGATATTTTCTTCGTGCCGGGGAAAGATGATCAATACGCATATTATTCAATGTATGAACGAGATGAGGTATATGGATTAAATGATATATTCAGGGTTGAGGTATTTTCCGAGAGACATCCCAGGAAATTCGTTATTTTGGGTGCAGCAAGAATAGCAGACGATATAAAAATCAGTTACGACAAGATAAATGTCAGATTAATTGACAAGCAGACGAACAAATTAATAGATGAAACTACAATAAAGAATGACGGGACATATTCCTTGAATGCCACTCAGGGTGATTTTCTGGTGGTAACAGAAGGCGAGGGTATTAAAATGACTACCCAGGAAATATCAATACCAATTGATAATCCTGCAAATGAGGTTACACTGGAATCGGAAATCTATGCTGAAGTGAAAAATATTGGTGTTGGCGAAGAGACATTGATGCCGGCTATACCTCCCGAATTAGAAATTAAAAAAGACATCTTTGTTATTAGCTCAGACGATATTCTGCCTATTTAGATGAACCTTGATAAATATACAAATCTGACATTTGAAATTTATATTAACGGGAATTTAATAAACTCTGTA
>CAZOLY010000018.1:0-14196 GCA_964580815.1 uncultured Bacteroidales bacterium | reverse complement strand
AAACTCTGAAAGCTTCGAAATAAAGAGGAAAAAATTCGTCTATCAATTCAAGCCCCTTGCAGGTACTAATATATTAAAATTTATCTTAACAGACGAAAATGGCAATATAAATACCAGGAATGTAACTGTCGAATACAAACCACCGATAGATGAAACCTTAGCCAAATCTGAAGCTGATAAAGCTGCAGAAGAAAGAGCCGAAGAATTTCAAAAAATTATCCAATTTGCTGAAAATGATTTAAAAGAATATCTTGAAAATATAAACTGGGGGAAAGCTGATATAGAAAGTATTGCCGGACTATATAACTTCCTGGCCAGTGAAGCGAAAAAAGAGAAATTTGATGCTGATGAAGTTGATAGACTATTTATTAAATACTTATCATCTGAGCTTGATATGGATTTTATTTATCAAAGCATACTTTTTATGCCCGATAAAAATCTCAGAGACTTACTGGCAGGATTAGAATCTGAAGATAAAAATATTGATACATCGGGGGATTTATTGAATTACCTGTGGAATAACGGATTAAGAAACGGCTATCCCAAAGAGAAATTGATGGAGTCATTGATAAACATAAAAACTGATGAATACAAAAACGTTGAACTTTTTCTAAGGTATCTGAAGAAACATGCTACGGGAAATCTTAAATCAGTACTCCAGAATCTTGATATCAGAGAAAAGAATATTTCCACATTCACTGGCTTGCTTGAATATATAATTTCATCTGCAAGTCTTAAAGGCTATAGCAGGGAATCGGTATATCAACTTTTAATTGACTTAATTGCAGCTGAAAACCTTGAAGATTTTGTTAATGAACTGAAAAAACATGCAAGCGATGAAATCGGAAAAGTACTTGAGGAATTAGATATTCATCAGTTTTCAAATCCTCTTGAACTGATACAATATCTTATAAGCCATACTGACATTTATCCCTTTGACGAAACCGATATTTTAAATCTTCTGCTGAAGATAATTTTTAAAGGAGGAATAGATACCGAGTATCTGGCAAAAGATCTTAAAGCAGCCGGGAGAAAGGGAAATACTGAATTGCTTGCTCCGGTTGCAATAGTAGTTATTATTATTTTGGCTTTCTTAATATTTTATTTTATCCGAAAAAAACGAAAAAATTAGCATAAAATAATTAGAACTTATGATCGGATTATTTGCTGGTTATAAAAAAAGCATAACCCCAGTTTTTATTATATTCCTGTGCTTCTCTTCATTTGGCCAGTTCTGGCCAACAAATGAAGATATTTATGAAGAAGCTGAAGAATACCTGTTCTCCGAAGAGTATAATGAAGCGCTTCCACTTTATCAGCTTCTTCTGGAAAAGGGGTATGATAACGCTAATATCAAATATAAAATTGGCAGATGTTACCTCTACATTCAGGGGCAGAAATTAAATGCTTTGCCTTACCTCCGGGAATCAGCTGACAAAGCCTCCAGGCAACATTATAATAATGTCCTTGAAGGAACCAGTTCCCCGATTAGCTCAATATATTACCTGGGTATAGCCTATCGCTTAAGCAATAAATTCGATGAGGCAATTAAAGCTTTTAATGCTGTAAAAGATTCACTGGATAAGGATGACCTCGAAAACAGAGAGATCATCGATATGCATATTAAGCGTTGCCTGAATGCTGTTGAACTTATAAATAATCCTATTAATATTAAGAAAGAAAAGCTTGATAATATAATTAATTCACATTTTTCTAATTTTAATCCACTGGTCGCCGATAATGAGTCAGTAATTTTTTATATGGATAAATTAAAATTCTATGATGCGGTTATGCAATCGGTAAAAACTGACGGATCATGGATGAAGCCTGTTAACCTCACACCTAAAATAAAATCGGATGGAGATTACACGGTTGTGGGAGTATCAGGTAACGGAAAAATATTGCTGCTCTGTGCATCTGACCCTGTTACCAGTGGCGATATTTACCAGTCAATATTTGATAATGGTAAATGGTCAAGAATTACTAAACTAAATGACCATGTTAATACTATATTTAATGAGACCCATGCAAGTCTGTCAGCTAATGGAAAAGTGCTGTATTTCACCAGCAACAGGAAAGGAAGCTACGGCGGTCTCGACATATACAAATCGGAACTTAATGAAACAGGTAACTGGGGACCTGCGACCAATCTGGGCCCGGTAATAAACAGCCCCCTTGATGAAGAATCACCTTTCGTTACTGATGATGGCAAGAAACTATTCTTTAGTTCACAGGGACATTATAATATGGGAGGGTATGATATATTCATTTCTGAATTGTCGGAAGCAGGTGAATGGTCATACCCGGCAAATATTGGATATCCTTTAAATACTACCGATGATGATGTGTTTTTTTATCCTGTAAGTGACGGAAATAAAGGATATCACTCTGAGTTCAACAATGAGGAGCCAAATGATCAGGATATTTATAAATATGAAATATTATCAATAGCTAATCCTCCTAAATATAAAATAAGCGGTACTGTTGAAAAGCCGGATAATTTTAATTACGAAATGAATAATATATCCGTAACGTTTATTAATTCAGAAAATGATGACACATTGATAACCAAGTACTGTAATAAGCAGGGGAAATATGAGCATACAGTGCCCGCCGGAGAATATGAACTTGCTTTCAAAGCCATGGATTATCAGTTCGACAGTAAGAGGATTAATATTCCACTTAATTTCCCCGAAGAGGACCTTATATTAAATACAGAGGTCAAAACCCAGTTTATAACAAAAAAAGATACATTTTTCATCGATGATATATTTTTTGATTTTGATAGCCATGCTTTAAATAAGGCTGCACTCGATTTTCTCAACAGATTAATAGAATATATGCAGAAATACAGGAAATTTACTATCAGGATTAATGGATTTACGGACTCAATTGGGAGCAGCCAGTACAACCAGCTTCTTTCGGAAAAAAGAGCAAAATCAGTCGGTATATATCTCGAAAATAATAATGTTGAAGCAGAACGTTTTACAACTGAAGGTTTTGGCGAAACCAGGCATAAAGCTATTAATTCAAATCCCGAAGGCCGTCAAATTAACCGCCGTGTCGAAATAGAAATAAATAACACCGACGAAAACCTGATTTTCATCCATAGCTTTAGTGTACCTGACCACCTGGTTGTTAAGTAACATAATTTCTTAATAGCTATTTCAACTGCATTGCTCAGATCAGATTAATATTAATCTGGCTGAATTATATACTTATTAAGGATTTTAAATCACTTATCCTGGATTTAAAAATCAAAATAAATACCATTTTTTTGTCTAATTTTGGTATATTTAATTAATGTCATAATTTATTAGATGCTAATAATATAATTTTAATTTTTAGTCATTATTATTATTATTACATTTGTTTAAATAATTTAATATTTAAGATAGATGAAACTCAGGTTAATGCTCCTATTGATATTATGTTCACTTAAAACACTAATAGCTCAAAAATCAGATGAGGATCTGAGATTGTATTTCTCTGATGCTGAGTATTTTCTTACCGAAGAGGAATATGTTGATGCCCTTTATGATTATCTTGAGTTATACAATAACGGATTTGCAGATAATGCAAATATTAATTACAGAATCGGCATTTGCTATCTAAACATACCGGGTCAGAAAAACAAAGCAATTTCTTACCTGGTAAGGGCTGTTGAAAATACAAAGCTTAGTAACAGGGAGAGTATTTACAAGGAAAAAAAAGCACCTTTGGATGCATATCTTTACCTGGGTAACGCTTACAGGGTAAATAATGACCTGGACAAAGCGATCGAATCCTATGAAAAATACAAAAAATTACTCCCCTCTTCGGATAAAACAAACATAGAATATACTGATAAGCAAATTGAAGCATGTAATATTGCACTGAAGTATATGGAAAATCCAATAAGCATTCAAAAGACTAATCTGGGAAACATAATTAATAATAGCTCATCAAACTATAAGGCAGTAATATCAGGAGACGGCAATACGCTGGTTTATATGAATGAGTTACCATTCTATGATGCCGTATACTTTTCGCGTTTTGAAAACGGCATATGGACTGAACCTGAAAATATCACTCCCCAGATTCAGTCCGATGGTGATCAGTATGTTACATCAGTCTCATATGATGGCACCAATCTTTATCTTACCAGAGAAGATAATTTCAATAGCGACATCTATATCAGTGAGTATAAAAACGGACAATGGACCAAATCCATGCCTCTGGCCAAACCTGTAAACAGCAAATACTGGGAATCCCATGCAAGTATCTCAAAGGATAATAAAACTCTTTATTTTACAAGTAACAGAAGAGGGGGATTCGGTGAAATGGACATTTTTAAATCTGTCATCGATAAAGAAGGGGACTGGGCCGAACCAAAAAACCTGGGAAGCACTATTAACACTGCTTTAAACGAAGATACCCCATTTATTACCGAGGACGGGAAATCCCTGTACTTCAGTTCACAGGGACACCATAGTATGGGGGGATACGATATATATGTTACAAGTATTGATGATGAAGGTAACTGGACTGAACCTGTGAATCTGGGTTATCCAGTTAATACCACGGACGATGACTTGTTTTATTATCCCTGGAATAACGGAAAGGTTGCCTATCTTGCTTTGCTGGAATCCGACACATATGGGAAAGAAGATATTTATAAAGTTACATTTGCATCAGAAGAACCCAAAGAAAAGGTTGTTACTGAAATAATAGACACAGAGAAGCCGGATCTTGGTGTGGAAAAGGCTGAAGAGAAAGTTGAAGAAGAAAAGAAAGAAGAAATCGCGGAAAAAATTGAAGAAGAACCTGAAAAAGAAGTTACGGAAATTAAAACAATACAATTTGAACTTATCCCTGTGTATTTCAGTTTTGACAATTCCGGACTGACTGAAAAAGGTATGATGAAACTTAACAAGCTGGTTACTCTCATGAAAGAATACCCTGATCTTAGAGTAGAACTATACGGTCATACTGATGCATTAGGATCTGCTGAATATAATCAGAGGTTATCAGAAAAAAGAGCACTGTCTGCACAGAGCTATTTAGTTAGCAAAGGAATCGATAGTGAGAGATTAAAAGCTACCGGCTTCGGTGAAACCCGTTTTGCTGCAATTAATAAAAACACCGATGGCTCAGATAACCCCGAAGGAAGAAAACTTAACCGGAGGGTGGAATATGTTTTAATCGGCGTTGATCAAAATAAAATACTGATTAAAAAGGCTGAAATACCTGAAAACTTGCGGGTAAAATAATTTGAATAAATTCAAATTATTTAATTATGAGATATTTACTACTTACGTTAACCATAATTTTCATTCTTTTAAATAATATATATCCCCAGATTAAAGAGGATCTTGAAGAGTGTTACAGGGAAGGAGATTACTTCTTTAATCGTGGTGATTATGAAGAAGCTGTTTACTATTTCTTAATACTGGTTGAAAACTACCCTGATAACGCTAATTTCAACTTTAAAGCAGGGGAATGCTATCTTCAGATTCCGGGTAAAGAATCAAAAAGCCTACCTTTTTTTGAAAAAGCAATAATAAATGTCACAGAAAAAAATAAATATAAAAGGAAATCATTCGGGGAAACAATGGCTCCCCTGCATGCGTATTTTTACCTGGGTAATGCATACAGAATAAACAACCAGCTGGATAAAGCACTGGAAGCTTATAATACATTTATTAATTCTCCCTACTTCTATAATAATTATAACCAGGTAATAGTTGAAAATGAAATAAAATCATGCGAAAGAGCAAAGATAATCGAGGACTCGCCCACTTCATTTATCAAAATTCCGCTCGACAAACATATAAATACCCCGGCAGCTGAGTCAAATCCTGTTATATCGGGAGATGAAAAATCACTGGTCTTCATGAGAAAAATGAAATTCTATGATGCAATTTTTTATTCGAAAATTGATAGTAATGAATGGTCAGAACCTATAAATATTAATCCGCAAATAATTTCGGATGGCGATTTTTACCCGACATCTTTGACTTATGATGGCAGGGAACTATATCTTGTTAAAAAAGCCAGTGGCGGAAAAGATATCTACATAAGCCATCTGACTGACGGTATATGGTCAGAAGCAGAGAAACTAAGCAGCAAAATAAATTCTCCATCAAATGAGACTCACGCATGCATATCAGAAGATGGCAATTTGCTGTATTTTACCAGTGACAGGCGAAGAGGTGAGGGAGGATTGGACATCTATGTTTCTGAAAAAGATAAAGACAATCAATGGGGCAAGCCGAAAAACATGGGGAAAGTTATTAATACAAAGTTTGATGAAGATACTCCTTTTATTACCAGTAATAACAAAAGACTTTTTTTCAGTTCAAAAGGACATTATAATATGGGAGGTTTTGATATTTTTTATTCCGATAAAGATACAAGGAAATGGTCCATTCCGGTTAATATAGGTTATCCGATTAATAGCACAGGCGATGACTTGTTCTATGTTCCCCTTAAGGGAGGGACAATAGGATATATCTCAGCATACAGCGATGAAGACAAGGAAAATAAAGAAATATACCGGCTTGAGGTTCTTTCAAATGTACCACAAGTAAAAAACCATGGCAGGAAGTAAAATATAACCACTGAAAATATAAAATAACATCCCCGGACAGTAAAATTTCAATTTCTATCCCTATTTCCTGAATTTCAAATCATGTGAAAAACAATTAATAATTGTTGAAATTTATTACTCATATCCATTACAAAATATTGTACTTTTGTGTTATTGAGCCATTTAGGTCATTGCAGCTATTAACTTCTTAACAGATCAATTTGGCACTATTTATAAATATGCAGTTCATTGGGCAGGTTATCCTGTATATAACATTGCAAATATTTTTATTTAGCTCTTATTCACAGGATAATTACAAGCAGTTAAAAGATAACTACTTTTACGGTGAATATTATTTATCAAATAATCAACACCGGGAAGCTCTGCCTTTTTTCCTGTCAATATTTGACAGTGACAGCTTAAATGCAAATATTAACTATAAAATAGGGAAATGCTATATAAATATCAGGGGAGAAAAATTGAAATCCATTCCTTACCTTGAAAGAGCTTCAATTAATATTACTGCAGATTATATTAGCGAGAAATACGAAAATGATGCGGCTCCTGTTGAAGCTTTAATACTGCTCGGTGAAGCTTACCAGAGAAATAACGAACTGGACAGGGCATTACAAATATATAATGATTATAAAGGTTATCTTAAGCCAAAAGAAGACAAAAAAATGGCAATAGCAAATTTAAAAATCCAGAGTGTTGCTACCGCAAAGCAAGAAATGAGCAATGCCCTCGATATTGCACTGATTAACCTGGGGGACAAGATAAACTCAAGATTTTCAGATTATAATCCGGTAGTGTCACGTAATGACAGCGTAATGTTTTTTACTTCCTTCTGGGAATCTTCAGATTTAATTTTCCAGTCAAATAATATCGACGGTGAGTGGACAAGACCCGTTGATATCACCCGGGAACTCGGTTCTCTGGGTGATTGCTATACAAGTTCGATATCAGGCAATGCTAAAGAGCTATATTTAATAAAGCAGGGGAATTACAACAGTGATGTATACGTAAGTAATTTTCAGGGTGGAAACTGGTCTGTTATGCAAAAACTTGGTAACAAAATAAACTCAAATGAACATGAAACGAGTGTATCTATATCAAGTGATGGTAATACACTGTACTTCAGCAGTAACAGGTCGGGAGGAAAAGGTGGCTTTGATTTATATAAATCCGAAAAGAAAAATGGCGAATGGGGCAAACCCGTAAACCTTGGCAACACTATTAATACAAGGTATAATGAAGAGGCCCCGTATATATCGGGTAACAGTAAAATATTGTTATTCAGTTCTGAAGGTCATAGAAATATGGGAGGAATGGATATATTTGCTTCAACGCTTGACCAGAAAGGTGAGTGGACAGAGCCCGTGAATTTAGGCTGCCCGGTTAATACAACGAACGATGATCTTTTTATTGTTCATGTCAGCGAAGGAAAAATATTGTACATTTCAAAATTTGACCCCGAAGGGTATGGTAAGCACGATATCTTAAAAATGGATATGTCAATAGATGAAATAATTAAAAATAAAATAGCAAATATGCTCATTGACTCTGATACAATATTAACAGGCACTCAGGAACCTTCAACAGCCAGTTTGAACAGCGATGAATTGTTGGAAAAACCTGTTTTCGACAGCCTGATGACAGCCGCGGCTCCTGATATTGAACAACAGCATAGTAACGAAATACCTTATTATACAATACAGATAATGGCATTAAAAAAACCGGTTCAGCCCGAACATTTTAAAGACCTGAAAAACATTAAAGTCGCTAAAGGGAATGATGAATATTACAGGTATACTCATGGCGTATATTTAGGATATACACTGGCGAAAAAGAAACTCGAACAGGTTCATGAACTAGGTTATGAAGATGCTTTTATCAGAGAGATAAATTCTATTTCCAACTGTTATGAAAAATAATCCTGTAAATCAAGAATCAAATAGTCCGGTTATAATCCTTAGGGCTCTTGAACCATCTGATATTGAATTACTTTATAGTTGGGAAAATGACAGCGAGATATGGAAAGTCAGCAATACAATTGTACCGTATTCAAAATATATCCTTAAAAAATACCTGGAAAACTCGCATCTTGACATTTATCAGACCAGGCAACTGCGCCTGATGATAGACCTTAAAGATGATAAACAAGGAAACCCCAAATCTATTGGTACCGTGGATTTATTTGATTTTGATCCATATCATAACAGGGCCGGTGTCGGAATCTTAATTGGTGATAAAAGTGAACGAAAAAAAGGATTTGCTTCGATAACACTCAAAAAACTTATTGATTATGCATTCCATACCCTGCAGCTTCACCAGATTTACTGTAACATACTTACAGATAATAAAGAAAGCCTTAGCTTGTTTCAAAAGCATGGATTTAAGTTAATCGGGGAGAAAAAAGAATGGATAAAAATGCCCGGTAAATTTATGGGCGAGTATATGCTTCAGCTAATAAATCCAATAGACTGAACGTTTTAGTGTACTTAATTATAAAAATTATTAACTTTAGTAAAATCTGAAATTCAAATATTTATTAAGCTTAATTAACAATTATGAATAAAATTTAAATTGTTAATTTATAAATAGGATTATATTTTGTTGATTTTTAATTTTGTATATATTTCCCACTTACTATTTTTTTTCTTAAATTGGTTTTAAAATACAATTTTTGATTGAAAACAATAATAATTCATAAAAATACCAGCATACGTCTTTTATTTTATCCTTTTATCATAATACTTTGTTTACATTCTTCCGGACTGGCATACAGTCAGCAGGAAAATCCTGTTTATTCCGTTTTCAGTAATGCCGATATAAAAAAGCTGGACAAGACAAAAGATTATGAAACTGAGGCTGAGGGACTTATTGAAGAAGCAAATGAACTATATATGGAAACGTTTGCTGTACAGGGTAATTATGAGCTTGATGAAAAAACAATAGAAAAAAAAGTTAAGCAGCTGGAATCGAAGGCTCAGAAAAAGCAAATCGAGGCCGCCAAATATTACGAGTTGATAAATCAGACCAAGTTTGGCATATATAAAAGCTATATTGAGAAATTCTGGTCAGATTTTGAAGGTGATGAAACAAATTATGTAAATGCAAAGCTAATTGAAGAACAGTCCAACGATTACTATTTTCAGGCAAGTACTCTGAGGGCTGAAGCAGCCAGATTATCGGATGCCAAAGAACAGGTAGATAAACTTAATAGTGCCTACGATCTGGAAATTAAATCCCTGGAAAAGCAATTAAGTGCTTTAAGTATCTATTACAGTATTGATTATACGGCAAGTGAAAAAACCAGAGAAACTGTACCTGCTGATATTGAAGTAACTGAAATCGAGCCTGTGCAACCGCAGATACCTTACGAGGAACCCGCCTACCAGCCTGCAGAGGTACCTGCAGTATCCGAAACTACAGGTAGTAAACAAACAATGGCTCAGCTTAAAGAGGATATTATAGTGAATCAGATGATTATTAATATGTATGACCAGTATATGGCAGATAAAAACAGATATCCGGCAGATGTTTTTACTCCTGAATTATTGTCCGGTTTAACATCCTTTGACTCTGATAAGATACTGAATATGTGGTATTCCTATGCCTTTGACACACTTTATGAAGGTACTCCGGAGCGTCCCGCAGAAATGTATGCAGCCGCCGATTCAATAAGTGAGAAAATGGCTTTTGAAGATCAGACATCAGTAACCGCCGGTGAAGAACAGATGGTACCGGCAGAGTATGAAGAAAAAATCGCTACCGTCGAAGGAGATATAGGTGAATCTTATCATTTACCTGAAGGCGATGAAATAATTTACAGGGTACAGATTTCTGCCAATAAGGCACAATTAACACAAAGAGCACTCAGTAAAATGTATTATGGCAATAAACAAGTTGAAATGTTAAATGAAGACGGATGGTTCAAATATTCAATAGGTGATTTCTATACTTATGAAAATGCTGACAAATTCAGAAAACAGTGCGGTGTAAAAAATGCCTTTATCGTCGCCTACAGAAAAGGGCAGAAGTTTGTTCCCGGTGGCATAAGTGAAACATTATCTGCCCAGTATTCAAAGACAGCATCGGATTTAATTACATCAAGATATGATATCGGACTAATGTTCAGGGTTCAGGTCGCTGCCAACAGAGTCCCCCTGACCAAGGAACAGCTTTCAAGAATATATAAGGACGATTATGCCCTGGAAATGATAGAGGAAGACGGATGGTATAAGTATCAGGTTCTGGGTGTCAGACTATTCTCCGATGCTTTGAGGATCTTAAGAAACGCACGGGTAAAAGGCGCATTCATTATTGCATACGACGAAGGTGTCAGGTATAACCTCTATACAGCTGTTTCACGTTCAAAAACAATGGAAAAAGAAGTACAAACCTATGGAAGGAAAGGAAGACTGAATGAGGTGGAATGGCACGTTCAGATTGCTGCCTCACGAATTCCTCTTACACAAGGAGAGCTCTCACAGATTTACAGCGGGAATCACGAAATATCCCTGGTAATTGAAGAAGACTGGTATAAATACAGATTGAAGGCCGGCAGCTCATATACAACAGCCAAAGAAATAAAACAAAATTGTAATGTGCCAAAAGCTTTTATTGTATCATATTATAGAGCTAAAAAGGTACCAATAACCAGTGCAATTAATGAATCTAGATAGTACGTAAATTTATTAACTAAATATTATAGCTATGAAATTTGGAATAAAAAACCTGACAGGAACAAGTATAAAAGTACTACTTGTTACCAGTATAGTGTTTTCATCTTGTATATCCCAGAAAAGAGTAAGATTGTTGCAAGAGAAAACCACTAAAGAAGTAACACAGCAATTTGAGAATCCTAAAAGCACAACATACAGGATTCAAATAGGTGATCACCTCTATATAAAAGTATATAGCGTTGATCCAAAAACAAGCAAATTTTTCCAGACAGACTTTCCAAATTTAATGAATCCGACTTATTTATATTTGAATAGTTATATGGTCGATGAATTTGGATTTATTAGCTTTTCATTTGTTGATAAAATGTATGTAAAAGGACTGACTATTAATGAAGTTAAAGATCTTGTTCAGAAAACCCTTAATGAATATTTTAAGGAATGCACTGTTGTCGTTAAGCTGGTTAACTTCCAGGTCGCAGTCCTCGGTGAGGTTAATAATCCGGGGGATTTCACAGTATACCGTGAACATATAAACGTTCTGCAGGCAATCGGACTGGCAGGAGGTATTAAATCATTCGGGAACATTAAAAACGTCAAACTGATCAGACAAACCCAGAACGGTTCTAATATGTACTTCCTGGATCTGACTGATAACAGGGTACTTGAATCACCCTATTTTTTCCTTATGCCTAACGATGTGATATATATAGAGCCTTTAGGCAGTAAATCAAGGGCCTACGAAACATTCCCGTATCAAACACTTTTTTATGCACTTACAACTATACTGTTAGGAGCTAACTTATATTTTACGCATTTTGATTAATAGCTTATAATTTTGTAAAATAAAGCAATTATTCATGAATTGATAAAGCCAAACTAGCATGTTATGGATGAAAAATATCAATATCTTGAACAGGAGGATACGATTGACATAAAATCGTTTATTATAAAGAACCTCAGGTATTGGTATTTATTTGTCTTTTTTCTGATGATTGCTTTTTTCATAGCTTTTTTAGTTAATAAATTTACCGCTCCCGTTTATAAAGTAAGTACATGGATCCTGATAAACGAGAAGGAAGATCCTCTTGAACTTGAAACTACTTTAAGGCCTTCACTATACGGGAACCCTTATAAACTGGAAAATGAAATCGGGATACTTAAATCAAAAAATCTTACAAAAAGGGTTATTGAAAATCTGAATTTTACTGTCACTTATTGTAAGGAAGAACGTTTTAAAACAATAGAATTATACCATGATTGTCCTTTTATTGTGGATTATGATACGGTCTATGTTCAGCCTCTCAGTATCAAATTTCTGACTACCATTTTATCTGACAGCCTTCTGCTGATAGAAGCTGAAGGTGAAAATGTTGTTTTACATAACTACAGTCTGAAAAGCGATACTAAAGTACTTCCATATTTTGTTTTTAATGATACCGTAACATTTGGTGATTTAACAGGAAATCAGTACTGCCGGTTCAGAATACTGCCTAATTTTCTGGTTCCCTACAATAAACTGAAACAAAAAAAATATTCCTTTGGCTTTTATAGCTATAGCCAGCTCATTAAGAAATACAGAGCCTTTGATATTGAATCATCAAAGAGTTCGTCTATACTTCAACTATCGTTAAAATGCACCAATGTTGAAAAAGGAGTCGCCTTTCTGAATAAGCTGGCTGAAATATACCTTCTTAAAGGTATAGAAAGAGACGATAAAATAGCTATGAGTACGATTAATTTTATTGACAGCCAGCTTCGGGAAATTTCAGATTCGTTAAGATATTCGGAAGACCAGCTTCAAAATTTCAGGACATCAAAGAAAATTATGAATTTTGACTTTCAGGCACAGCAGGTTTATTCCAAACTTGAAGATTTACAAAACAAAAAAGCTGAATTAATAGTTAAATCGAAGTATTATGATTATCTGAAAAAATACCTGGAAAAAAATAATGACGTAAACGATCTGATTGCCCCTTCATCCATGGATATAGATGATCACTTGTTAAACAGCCTTATCATTGAACTTACAAATATCTATGCCGAAAGAACAGAGCTGTCTTTTAACTCAATAAAAAACAATCCTTACCTGAGCTCTCTTGAATTGAAAATAAAAGATACCAAGGCAAAACTTACTGAAAATATAGATAATATAATTAAGGCGTCAAATATTTCACTAAATGAAATAGAATCAAGAATTAACGAAATTGAAGGAAGAATAGATAAGCTTCCAAAAAGCCAGAGAGAATTGCTGGGTATTGAAAGAAAATTCAAATTAAACGACGCTATATATACTTTCCTGCTGACCAAACGCTCGGATATTCAAATCTCCAAAGCATCAAATTTACCTTCGAATGAGGTTCTTGATAAGGCCTCGGCCGAAGATTATTCAATTGTAAACCCGAATAAAAAACTGAATCTTATAATCGCATTTTTGCTCGGTATTTTTGTCCCTGCAGGGATTATTTATCTCAAAGATATGTTTAGTAACAGGGTCATAGATAAGAATGACATTCAAAAATTAACAAACTACAACATTATCGGCCATATTATTCATGATAAACATAAATCCAATACCGTGGTTGATGAATTTCCCAACTCCCTGGTGGCTGAATCATTTCGATCGTTGAGAACAAATTTCCATTTCATTTCAGGTGATAACAAAAAGAAAATAATTTTAATAACATCAATAATTACCGGAGAAGGTAAGAGTTATACCTCTCTTAACCTGGCCAGTGTTTTTGCACAGAATCAAAAGAAAGTAATTCTAATAGACTTTGATCTGAGAAAATCAAAAATACAGGATTACCTGAACATAACCACCAACAGCGGTTTAAGTAAATTTTTAAGTAATAATTAAGGGATTGATGATGTTATTCAAAAATCAAGTATTGAAAATGTAGATGTTATTGTTGCCGGTTTAATACCTCCTAATCCGAC
>CAZOLY010000017.1:0-31340 GCA_964580815.1 uncultured Bacteroidales bacterium | reverse complement strand
TTGTATTCCTTGATTTTATTCCCAGGTATCCTCCATGATGCCGTTTGGCATATTCTTCGGCAGAGAAGCCAATTTTTTTCATCATCAGAACAACCAGTATATCTCCAATGACTGTCATTGTTGTGGTTGATGTTGTAGGTGTCAGCCCAAGCGGACAGATTTCATCAGGATGGCCGGTATGAATAACAATATCTGCGACTCTTCCAAGCTCACTGTTAGGATTTCCGGTAATAACAATTATAGGTATTTTATTGATCAGATTTCTAGACAGGTCAACAAGTTCAAGAATCTCTCTTGTTTTACCTGAATTTGATATTAGCAAAAGAATATCATTTTCCTGCATTATACCAAGATCACCATGTTGTGCGTCACTTGGGTGCAAAAAAAGAGACGGTGTTCCGGTGGAGCTGAAAGTAGTTGCAATATTTGTTGCTATCTGGCCGGCTTTACCCATCCCGCTCACTATAAGCTTACCCCCTTTTCTGTGTACATTTTGAAAAATTAGTTCTACAGTTTCCTCAAAAGTCGCTGTAACAGGTATGTTTTGTATAGCTTCTGCTTCGGCTGTCAATAACTGCCTGATATTCTTTTTCATTAATCAAATAATAAAATTGTCCCAACAAAGATATAAGAAATTCGGAGTTGCGAAAGACAGCTTTCTGAATATTTACAGAAAATTACTCATTTTCCTCAGTAACTCATTCTTTTTTAAGGGCTTTGCTATATAATCACTGCAGCCGGCATCCAGACATTTATGCCATGTCGGGCAATCTTATATCCAGTAAAATTATATCGGGTTTTATGTTTTTACATTTGCTTATATTAAAACTATTATACTCCCCTATTTATGAAGTTTTATTTTTATATATATTATTTTATATATTTTTTGCCCTCTTTTATATAGAGTTAATAAACTTAATTATATATTTTTTTATTCTTATCCCTATTATTTTAGGGGTCTAATTATTTTTTTATATTTGTAGCATAAAGAATAATAATAACTTTAAACTTTCAGCTATGAAAAATATTAATCTGCCTGTTTTGCTGGCAATTACAGTATTCTTATTTCCTGCAGTAAATATTAATGCACAGGAAGAAGATAATTCTTCACCGGTATCTGTAGGGGCAGATCTGGTAAGCCGATTCGTATGGCGTGGTACTGATTTTGGGAGTTCACCCAGCATACAGCCCTATATAGAGGCCGATATTTGCGGGATAACTTTTGGTGCATGGGGTGCTTACACTACCAATGCTCCCGGGGTACAGGAAGTTGATCTCTACATTTCATATACCATCGCAGACCTGGTATCTGTTGGGTTTACAGATTATTTTTATCCCGATGATGCGGCAGGCATAGTGAATTATTTTTCAGATTCAACTCATGTTATTGAATTAAATGCCGGACTATCAGCAGGGGATTTCAGTTTTTCAGCAAATGTTAATTTAATGAATGATGTTGACCACTCCCTGTATTTTGAAGCAGGTTACAGTTTTGGATTTATGGACGTATTTGTGGGAGCAGGTAACGGTATTTTTACTGTTGAAACAGCTGTGCCCGCTTATGATCCTATTGCTGATCCTGATCCGGGTGATGATTTTATGGTTGTTAATCTTGGTGCTTCAGCATCAAAAGACATAAAGATTTCAGGCAGTTATTCAATGTCACTGTCATGTTCATTTATAGTTAATCCTTATACCAGAACACCGTTCCTCGTATTTGGTATTTCGTTTTAGTCTAAAAACAAATCCCGGCGGATACCGGGATTTTAATCTTTACTTAAGGTTTTGGATAGTCTTTTATTAATTCCAGGTTTTTATCTATTTCTTCCTGTGGTAATTCGTAGTCTGCGAGCTGACCGGTGAGGAATTTGTCATAGCCGGTAAGATCCATTAACCCATGGCCGCTAAAATTAAATAATATAACTTTTTCCTTCCCTTCCTCTTTTGCCTTCTTTGCTTCACGTATAGTTGCAGCAATTGCATGTGTGGTTTCAGGGGCAGGAATAATGCCTTCGGTCTTTGCAAATAATATTCCTGCTTCATAGCTCTCAAGCTGATGCAGGGCAAGAGGAGTTAGAAGTCCTTCCTTTATTGCTTTACTGACCAGCGGAGCCATGCCATGATAACGTAATCCGCCAGCATGAATAGGCGGTGGTATAAAAGTATGGCCAAGTGAATACATAGCCACAAGGGGTACCATCTCTGCGGTATCACCATTATCATAAACATAGGGCCCTCTTGTCATGGTCGGGCATGATGCAGGCTCTACAGGAATAATATCAATCTTGGCTCCATGCAGCTTATCATAAAGAAACGGAAATGATAAACCTGCAAAATTGCTGCCTCCGCCTGCGCATCCGATAATTACATCAACTTTCTTTTCGCCAAATTTCTCCAGCTGCTTTTTTGCTTCAAGTCCGATTATTGTCTGGTGCATGCAAACAAAATTAGTAACACTGCCAAGCGAATACCTTGTTTGTCCGCTCTTATCAGAAACTGCAGCTTCAATTGCTTCACTGATAGCTATTCCAAGGCTTCCCGGGGTATCGGGAGTTTTTTCCAGTATTGCCCTCCCTGTATTTGTTTCTTTACTCGGACTTGCAATACAATTGGCGCCCCATGTTGCCATCATAAGTTTTCTGAACGGTTTCTGATCAAAACTTATACGTACCATAAAAACTTTACATTCCAGTCCGATTAACGCACAGGCAAATGCAAGCGCACTTCCCCACTGTCCGGCTCCTGTTTCTGTGGTCAGACTTTTAATGCCAAACTCCTTATTATACCAGGCCTGGGTTACGGCAGTATTTGGCTTATGGCTTCCGGCCGGTGAAAGGCTTTCATTCTTGTAATATATCCTGGCCGGGGTTTTTAAAGCCTCCTCCAAATCATAAGCCCTGTGAAGGGGTGAAGGCCTCCATCTTGTCAATAATTCCAGTACACCTTCGGGAATATCAATCCAGCGCTCCTTGCTATATTCCTGTTCAACGAGGTTCATCGGGAATACAGGTGCCCATGCTTCAGGGGGAACAGCTCCGTTAGGACTCATGTATGGAGGAATATTAATATCTGCTGCCAGATTATACCATTTCCTTGGCATGTCTTTTTCATCAAGGAAAACTTTACGCATTCTAGTCATAAAAAATAAATTTTAGGGTTAATACTTAATAAATTTAAAAAAGCATGCTTGCAACAACATGCTTCAGAATATTTTCACCTCCCCTCAAAGACATGTTGCTTTCTTTTGTTGCAACATCATTTACCAGCGGAAAAGCAAAAAATTATACATAATAATTAAAGACATTTTCGTCTTGTTTCCTGCAAAAATAAATAATCTGCTCAATATTCCTAATTTATTTTACATTTTATGCAGTATTTAGCTACCTGTATCTTGTCATTTTTTTACTCCTTTCTGCTCATCCAGTTTACTGACAATTTCTCTTAAGAACTTTTCAAAAGGCTTTTTAAACTCTTTTCTTTTTAACGCAAATTCTACAGTTGTTTTTAAAAAATCCATTTTATTGCCTATATCATACCTTTTCCCTTCAATTGTAAGTGCAAAGATACTATTACGTTTTAATAACAATCTCAGGGCATCTGTCAGCTGAATCTCATTACCTTTTCCTCTTGGTGTTTTTTCAAGCGCATCAAATATCTCGTGAGTAAGGATATATCTTCCGGCAATAGCCAGGTTCGAGGGGGCCTTATCCACTTCAGGCTTTTCTATAAGCTCATCAAGCTGCATTAACCTGTCACTTATTTTGCTTCCCCCTGCTATGCCGTATCTTGACACTTTATCCCTGGGGACAGTCTCAACTGCAATAATTGTCTGCCTGTATTGCTCATAAGTATCAATAAGCTGTTGTGTAACAGGAATAACAGAATCAATGATCGTATCTCCCAGTAATACTGCAAACGGGTCCTTCCCGCAATGAAACCGTGCATGATAGATAGCATCACCCAGACCATTAAGTTCTTTCTGCCGGATAAAATGAATATTTGCCATATCTTCAATATGTCGAAGCTGAGTATATAATACCTCATCTTCCTTTTCCTGTATTTTACTTTCCAACTCAGGATTCCTGTCAAAATGATCTTCAATAGATCTTTTTCCCTTGCCGGAAATGATCAATATATCCTCTATTCCCGAGTCAACACATTCCTGCACAACATACTGAATTGCAGGCGTGTCAATAATCGGGAGCATTTCTTTGGGCTGAGCTTTCGTCGCGGGCAGAAAACGCGTACCAAGACCTGCAGCGGGAATTATAGCTTTACTTATCATAATTTATATAATATAGGGTTTTATTACTCTCACATTAATTTTTTTTAAGTTTATAACCAGCTTCCTGAGTACCTCATCATCTTTGTATGAGCCTATAATGGCTCCGCCTGAACCACTGAACTTAGCTGAGGCACCGCATGCTCTTGCAATTTTAACCATTTCCAGGTTGCTGTCAGATATATTCATTATTTTGCATCGCAAATCGAAATTCATGTTTATCAACTCATCCAATTCATTATGATTACAGTTATTAATTGCTTCCTTCCCTCTTTCCGCGAGTGAAGCTATCTCTGACAGGATTTTATGCACAACAACATCCCCGTTTTCATATCTCTGCTTTACAGTATTAAAAACTTTGCCTGATACTTTACTCAACTGGATCTTATATGCCAGGTAAAGCCTGGGTAAGTTTGCAGGATTTAACCGTTCATATTTTCCATGTTTATGTTCTTCCATATATGACTTTTCAAAATCCATATAAACACATCCCTCGTATACCTGGATAACTCTATCCTGAAGACCAGCATTTATACCCAGTTCATCAACCTCTGCCGATAATATTAATGAAGGTAAATAGGGTAAAGGGATTTTAACGTTATAGAACCTCATTAATCCTTTAATAGTTGCAGTAATAATAGCACTCGAACCTGCCAGTCCGACTTGCCTCGGTATTGATGACTGGTAGCGTATAGTAAAATTTTTATTGGATAATTTTATCCTGTTATCTTCACAATATTCACAGAATTTCTTCACAGCAGCCTTTATTAACCGTGTCCCTCCATAATAACCGGTTAAGTTTACAGAGTCTGCCAGATGATATATATTTCTAAACCTGCTACTGTCGACTGCCTGCTCCTCGATTACCAGGTCAGGTGATTCATATATTGAAATTATAGCACCAAAGTTTCTTATTATAATTGATATAGTCTTGCCAAAAAACCCATCAGAAGGATTACCCAGAAGTCCGGCCCTGGCGAAAGCCCTTGATTCAATAATCATGCAATTTCACATTAATATTAAACTCCAAATTAACTTATTTCTTGACATCTGTTTCCAGCACTTCCAGTCCCTGCTTAAATACAATGTCAACAGGAATATCTTTTTCTTCCAGCTTCTTTAAGGCAGTTGCAAGGTCGGCATCAATAACCCCGTATTTGTCAATAATTTCATTTGCTTTTTCATAATCCCCGTCACCCTGCACATTAATAATAAGTTCTGACAATGAATTAACCGCTTTCTGCAATTCATTATAATTAACCCCGTATTTCCCGTCTTCATTTTTGTAGAAAGCTCCCTTTTCCTTGAAATAGTTGAAGCGTATTAAGTTTGCCTTCCCGTGTGCACTTGTCGCTCCAAAACGTATAGAGCGGAAAATGCCTGCAAGAAAAGTTACATAATTATCCATCATATCATTATCAATCTCTCCCATCTCATGAAGCTTATTAATAAGGAAAAGTGATAAAATATCGGCCTTCCCCTCCTCAAAAGCACTATAACTTTCTTTTAACGCCTCTCTTACAGTACCTTTATTATTAATAGTATTCTTTATTCCTAATCCGTGTCCTACTTCATGAAACATGGTATTGGCAAAAAAGGCATCAAAGGTTATATGTTCCTGTTGATCTTCCACTATCAATTCCTGCGCTATGGGAATCAGAATCTTATCAAACTTTGCCTTCATTGAATTTTTAAGCTGAAGTTTCCTGCTGCCTTTTGCAAGCTGCACCTGCTCGTCATTAGGCAGGTTTATTGCAATTGTTTTTGATCCGGCATTACAATCTCCGGCATAGTAAATGGCATCGTAAACGGCCAGGTCAGAGCTGCTTCCCGGCGACTCGGACTTGTACTTTTCATCTGCCGGCAATTCCTTCTGCAATTGTGGCAGAAATGATGAGTACCTGTCAAGCCTCTTGCTCCATTCCATATCCTTAATAAGAATAAAAGCTTCAAATGATGCTTTATATCCAAAAAGTTGATCTTCATATGTTTCAATAGGTCCTACAACAAAATCAATTTTATTCTTTTTCATATCCATCCATGCCATATCACTTTCAAAATAATTATCTGTTAAAAACGCTTCTGCCCTGAGTTTTAGATATTTCTTAAATCCCGGATCCCCGGCAAGTTCAGCAGCTTTGATCATTAATCGGGATGCCCTTGTCAGTTCGTCTTTATAAGCTACATGGTAAGGCACAGAAACCAAACCGCCATCCTCATTTCTTTTAATTAATGTATACAGACTTGTTTTGTCATCCGCACCAAAAGACATGAATTCTTCCTTTGTCATATTATCAGGATAAAAGTTTGCTCCGGCAGGTTTCTCTCCCGCGCTTTTAATAAAGGGCCTGTTATTATTCAGCCTTTCCCATGGGCCATAATTAATCAGTGCATATTTCCTCCCTGCTTCAGTATCAACTGACTTTAATAATTCTTCTTTATCTCCATATGCCTGTTCCCAGAAAATCCCGTCCATGATTTCAGATATTTCAATTAATATGGGAATCATCTTCCTCTGGTTTTCACTCAATGCACTCAGATCAGCTGTCAGCTTCACTTCAGCAAAATCTTTTATTCTTTTCATAATTTCATCATTTGTAACATTTTGCCCTTTATTAGATTCTCTTTTGCATAAACTCAGAGTAAATAATAATATAAGAAGGGCACAAAGTTTTATCTTCTTCATTTTGTTAATTTTTTTATATAATTATTACCGGTTAACAAATTTAAGATATAATTCCGCAATTTATACCTTAACAAATTATTTTTAAAACTTCATTAAGTTTATATCCTGATGAATAAACTAATCAATTTAAAAGCAAACAGAATCAAATTTATTGTTCACGGATTTCCCCGCCGTTGATTGTAATGCCGGGGTGAAGAACAAATACCGGCAAACAGGCTGCCACGCTATTTTAATATGCCCTGGCAAAAAGTACTCGTTGCTTTGAAGGTTTACCCGTAAGAATACATTTTCCGTCTTCAGGCTCTGATTCCATAAGTACACATCGTATTGTGGCCATTGTGTCTTCCTTAATCCTTAACTCTGTTTCTGAGGTTCCATCCCAGTGCGCCAATACAAAACCTCCTTTATTTTCAATTATATCTTTGAACTCCTCATAATCATCTGTTTTATAAGTATTCTTTTCTTTGAAATCCATGGCTTTTTTAAATATATTTTTCTGAATTTCATCCATGAGACTGACAATAACTTTTTCAATACCTTCCTGGGGGTAGGTATGTTTTTGTAGTGTATCCCTCCTTGCAATCTCTGCTGTCTGGTTTTCAATATCTTTTGGCCCTATAGCCAGGCGTAAAGGGACACCCTTTAACTCATATTCAGCAAATTTCCAGCCAGGTTTATGGGTGTCACGGCTGTCATATTTTACAGAAAGTCCTTTATCCGTTAACTGTTTTTTAATTTTTTCTGCTTTCTCGGAAATTACAGCCAGCTGATCATTATTGTTATATATTGGTACAATAACAACGTGAATTGGAGCCAGTTTAGGAGGTAAAACCAGTCCGTTATCATCTGAATGTGCCATTACCAGTGCACCAACAAGGCGGGTTGTGACACCCCATGAAGTTGCCCATACATAATCCATTTTCCCGTTTTTATCAGTAAACATAACATCAAACGCTTTTGCAAAATTCTGGCCCAGGAAATGTGAGGTACCTGATTGTAAAGCTTTACCATCCTGCATTAATGCCTCGATGGTTAAGGTATCAATTGCTCCGGCAAAACGTTCATTTTCAGTTTTAACTCCTTTAATAACAGGCAAAGCCAAATAGTTCTCTGCAAAATCGGTATAAACATCAAGCATCCTGTATGTTTCTTCAACAGCTTCTTCCCTTGTAGCGTGGGCAGTATGCCCTTCCTGCCACAAAAACTCTGTTGTTCTTAAAAACAGACGGGTGCGCATTTCCCACCTGACGATATTTGCCCATTGATTTATCAGTATTGGCAAGTCCCTGTATGATTGAATCCAGTTTTTATAGGTACTCCATATTATTGTTTCTGATGTGGGCCTGATAATAAGCTCTTCCTCAAGTTTGGCCTCAGGGTCAACTTCTAAGCCTGAACCATCTTCAGCGTTTTTGAGCCGGTAATGTGTTACAATAGCACATTCCTTAGCGAATCCTTCAACATGTTTTGCCTCTTTACTGAAAAATGATTTTGGAATAAACAGGGGAAAATAAGCATTGGTATGACCTGTATCCTTAAACATCTTGTCAAGTGCTGCCTGCATTTTTTCCCATATTGAGTATCCATATGGTTTTATTACCATACATCCACGAACAGGAGAGTTTTCCGCCAGTTCTGCCTTGATCACCAAATCATTGTACCACCTGGAGTAATTCTCCTCTTTATTTGTAACTTCTTTAGCCATAATTAACTTTTGGTATGATATTTGTTATTTTTATTTTGAACGAATTCTGATGCAAAATAAAAAAATAAAATAATATATTCACATAATAAAAATAAGAAGGAGGAGAACCATGAAAACAACTGTACAAATATCAGGTTTTATCGGACTTGTTTTAGGTTCCTTTTTAATAAGTTTTAAAACTGCAGCACAATACGACGATATATACTATAATCCCAGGGATAAATCTGCTGAGGTTAAAGAAACTGCTGTTGTAAATGATGATAATAAAAAAGACAAGAGCGATTATGAAAAATATATAGAATCATTGGAGGAGCAGCAATATTATTCAGAAGACTCTGTTTATAAAGACAGTCTGCAATATGAAGAGGATCAGAATTATGTAGATCAGGAATATTATGAAGATGAGGGGAATACATACGTAACTAATAATTATTACTATGATGATGATTATTATTACACTTCAAGAATAAGACGTTTTCACAGGCCATTTTATAATTTTGGATTTTACAATTCATGGTACAGCGACCCTTACTGGTACGATTACGATCCCTATTACTGGGGTGGCGGCTGGAATTTGGGATTATCATATTATTATCCGTCATGGGGTTTTAGCATGTCATACGGCTATCCCTATTATTCATCATGGTATTCTCCATGGTACTATCGTTCGCACTGGGGAGGTTACGGATATGGAGATTATTACGGGTATTACTATAATGATTATTACAGGCCACAGGGAAGAATCTATTACGGAAGCAGTCACCCGGTATCTGGCATTAGCAGAACCAGGGGATCTGTAACGGGACCGAGGGTGGCCACCCAAAGGAATGCTACAAATAATATAAAATCAACAAATCCGGGTTCTGTAAACGCCCGTCCAGTTGATTATCAGGGCACAAGAACCGGAGTTACACGTTCTGATTATACCAGGGGAGGCAGCAATGCTTCCAGTCCGGGAACAGAAAGAACATCGACGACGAAGTCTACAATGCAAACAACACGGCCCTCCGGAACTTCAAGGGAAGGCAACTACTCGTCAAGTTATGCAAGACCATCCAATTACACACGTCCTGCAAGCCGAAGCCAGGAATATACACCAGCCAGCAGGCCTGGTTCCAGCTCAAGTTATACGAGACCAAGCTCAAGTTATACGAGACCAAGCTCAAGGAGTACCTCCACCTATACACGACCTTCTTCAAGCTCCGGAAGCAGTTCGAGCTACTCGAGACCATCGCCTCCTTCGGGCAGCAGTTCGAATTACTCAAGGCCTTCTGCTCCTTCGGGCGGCAGTTCAAATTACTCAAGGCCAAGCAGCAGCGGTTCAAGCTACTCCCGGCCAAGCAGCAGCGGTTCAAGCTACTCCCGGCCAAGCAGCAGCGGTTCGAGCTCCTCAAGGCCGAGCAGCAGCGGCTCGAGCTCCTCAAGGCCGAGCAGCAGCAGCCCCAGCAGATCATCAGGTGGAAGCTCAAGAAGCAGTGGCCCTAGCAGGAGATAAAACACAATCTGTAAATAACAATTTTTCGAAACATTTGTCAAACATTCAAAAAAAGACACAATGAAAAGGATAGCTTTAATATATCTCATCATACTTTCTTCAATAATCACTAAAGGACAAGGATTTGAAGATGCCCTGCAGTTCTCACAGAACTTTGCAGGAGGAACAGCAAGGTATACATCTATGGGAGGAGCATTTGGTGCACTGGGAGGAGACATCTCAGCATTAAGCATCAATCCTGCCGGAATAGCAGTATATCAAAAAGGAGTTTTTACTTTTTCTCCGGGTTATAACAAATATATCTCCAAGACGAGATATTATGGTACTGACAGAAAAGAATTCGGCAATAACCTTAGTATTGATAACCTGGGTATGGTAGCCGCAATAAAATCAAAAAACAAACAGCTTGTTAACTTTAATTTCGGATTCGGGTTTAACAGGATTGCTGATTTCAATTCCTACCGGATTTTCGAAGGCATAAATCCGGGAAGTTCCCTGGTTGACTATTTTCTGGAGGAAGCAAAAGGTAATAATCCTTATAATCTTGATCCTTATGTTGAAGGATTAGCGTACAACGGATATGTAATAGATCTGGATACCAGTGCTTTGCCAAACCTGGATTACATAACAGATATGCCTCCGGCAGATGAAACATATCAGAAAAGAATAACGGAAATAAATGGCAGGATTAATGAATGGACACTTGCCTTTGGTGCAAACTATGCACATACTCTTTATGTTGGAGGAGCAGTAGGTCTCCAGTCAGTATTTTATGAAGAATCATTTAATCACAGGGAATCAGACTTTATTTATGATAATGAACTGCTTTTTGATTATTACAGGTATAACTCTTACAGGGGCAAAGGCTACAATTTTAAATTCGGTTTCATATTCAAACCTGTGCAACTGGTAAGAATTGGGGGTGCCATTCAAACCCCTACAGTTATCAGTATTGATCGTGAATATGATGCTGAACTATATTCTGTTTTTGCCAGTCCGTCAAATATATATCCTACGGATCAAAACGGTAATTATTATGATATGGGATTAAATGATTACAAATTGGTAACTCCGCTTAAGGCTATTGCCAGCATAGGTTTACAGTTCAAATCACTGGCACTGGTAAGTTTTGACTATGAATATATTGATTATTCCCAGATTCGTTACAGGGAAAGCACTGATTTGAATGATATGGATGAAATAAATGTATTATTTTCAGACTACCTGAAACCGGCCGGAAATATTAAAACCGGAGCTGAGATAAAGTTGGGAGATTTTTCCTTTAGAGGAGGATATACACACTATGGTTCGCCTTACGGTAAAAACGACTTTAACAGCGATGCCAAGCACTATTCTGTATCATGCGGACTTGGATTTCGTGCAAATGATCTCTTCTTTGATATAGCATACAGGTATTCCGTTAAAGAAGAATTATTCAGGGCATATGATTACTTTGACAGTTTCGTGGACTCAGAATACAGGATATCAAAAATAATAGCAACAATTGGTTTCAGGTTTTAGTATTTTTATTTAATGCACTGCCTGATAATATTCCCGGAGTTCGGACCTTCGTTAAAAAGTAAATCAATTATGCTGAGGTTTGGCAGAAATCCGTGTTTTTCAGTAAATACCTGGCTGTACCTGCAAGGGATGAACCTGTTGTCTTTTTTGGCAAGCCTTTTCTTCGGGTTTATACTGTGCCTTAAATCCGCCTCACCGTAATATTTCTTGTGAAATGACCCTGTGAGAAGAATTTCAGCATTAATATCAAGGAAATCAATAATTAATAAAAGCAGCTTCTGGTTGAGATCCAGGAGCCTTTTTTCTTTAATAACGTAAAAGGGTCTTAAATTATCTTCATAGAACTCAAAGTAAGGTGATGAGCGGTATGCAGATACAATGGAATTCCAATGAATCCTCTGCCAGTTGGTATCATAATCGACCAGTATATCTTTTGTCTTTGTCAGGTTGCCCCCTACCCTCTTTACGGGAACAATAAGAGGTATCTTCCCGTTGGTGCCGTATATATAGCAGCGGTTTCTGTACGATTGCTTAAGGTATGTCTCATGCTGCTCAATAAATACTTTTGAATAAAGCTCAAACTTTGTAAAATATTGTACAGGACCCAGGTAGGCTGTTGAAAGGATAGCGCTACTGTTTGCTGATATGATATTTTCAGAATTAGTTTCCATACAACCTGCCCTGCCAGGTATTTCTTTCCTCAAGCCTTTTTTCCAGCGCCACCAGAATTTGATCATAGCGCAGTCCCCATTTTGGACCCATGTTATACTGCGGGGGCACCTCACCTGCGACTCTTTCTACAATAAAGGCGGGATTTAAAAGCTCAAGGTAGCTGACAACAAAATCAAGATATTCATCAAATTTAAAAATATGAAATTCGCCAGGCTTCGTTTTATATTCTTCTGCGATAGCCGTTCCCCTGATAATTTGCAGCTGGTGAAACTTAATATTATTTAACGGCAGTTTTGAAAGTAATATTGCTGAATTTAATATTTCTTCCTTCGATTCGCCCGGCAATCCGAAGATTACATGTGCCCCTGTACGGATACCCATTGACACTGTTTCATTTACGACCCTTACAGTATCTTCAAATGTATGTCCGCGGTTAACTCTATTAAGGGTATTATTATTACATGATTCAATACCGTACTCAATAACAACGTAATACTTGGCTGACAGCTCCCTGAAGTAGCTCAATTTATCATTATCAATACAATCGGGCCTGGTACCAACCACGAGTCCGATTACCTTTTCATTTTCAAGTGCCTGATTATATATTGGTTTCAACTTTTCAAGCGACTCATATGTATTTGTATAGGCCTGAAAATATGCAATGTATTTATCAGCAGTCTTGTATCTTGTCTCATGAAATTCAATACCTTCGAGTATCTGTTGTTTTATTGGTTTTTCTGCCTTGCAGTATGACGGATTAAAAGCATTATTATTGCAAAAAGTGCAGCCCCCTGTTCCTTTTGTTCCGTCCCTGTTCGGACATGTAAATCCTGCATTGACAGATACCTTTTGAACCCGGCATCCGAAAAGATTCCTTAAATAATTTGGATATGCATTAAATCTCCTGCTATGGCCCCATGAAAATATCATAACAGTAATCTTTAAGCTTTAACTATCTTACCTGCACCCATATACCACACATAAGATTCTATATTGCTGTATCCCATTTCTTTCAAAAGAAGTCCGTATTCATTTACCTGGTCCAGATATTCCTTTCGTTCAACATTGCCGAACTTATAATCAATAACCAAAGCACTACTGTCTTTTATCAGAACCCTGTCAGGCCTTCTTACGGATCCATCAGAAAGAATAATATCCTTTTCGTTGTATACTTTCCAGTTGCCAGAGAACCAGCTTCTGATTTGAATATCAGTAAAAATATTTTCAATATCCTGCTGAATTGATTTTTTCTGATCAAGCCCTATTTTCCCTTCAATATATACTTTCTCAATGGCACTTTCAATATCATCAATTGTAATGATACTGCAAAATATCTCATGCATTATTTTGCCATAATTAAGGGGACTGGTTTTGATATCGGTATCCGGAGCAAAGAAATCACGTGCCTGGTATGCTATTCTTAATTTTTTCCTGCTATCAGACGTAGTATAACCTTTAATTCTGCCTGCTGAATGTCTCTTATAATAATCACCAGGCTTAATATTCTCAAGGGAACCATATTCAAAAATATTTTTATCATTATCGTAATATTTATCAAAGGACAGCAATTCACTGTTTTCTTTCTTTAATTCAGTATTGTCATAATTACCGGAACACAAATTGTATAGCAAATCAGAGATCCTGGAAATCTTACTGTCTGATTTACTGCTTTCAGTGATACAAAACAATGCGTCACTCGCCCGTGTAAAAGCTACATATAACAAATTCAAATTATCAATAAAGGTCTTCAGTTTCTCAATGTAATAATCACCTGCAAACAGAGTATCTTTAAGGTTTCTTATATATCTGACGGGAACAATATCCAGCTTATTAAAGGGGCTTTCCGGCGGTTTACACCAGATTACAGGTTTATTTAAATAATTGTCTATACTCCAGATGCAATAAGGCAAAATTACCGCCTTAAATTCAAGGCCCTTTGATTTATGAATTGTCATAATTCTAACTGCATCCTGGGCTTCAGATATGGAAATGCTCTTCTTAAGTCCGGTATTCTCCCAGTGTTCAAGAAATGTATATATGTCGGATGATTTCCTGCTGGAGTATTCAAGCACAAGGTCCTGAAAAGCCTGGATAAAAGGTATTTCACCGGCAATACCACTTAAAGAGAATATTTCAACCAGACGTTCAACCATCTCATAGAGAGAAAGACCCCTCAGGTAATCAACCTCACCGGTAAACGACTCCGGCAGCAGTTCATTTATCATTGATTTATAATTAATAGAACGATAATCATTTAATAATATTCCAATAGCACATTTTTCTTTATTTTTTATGTAATTCAAATATTCAAAGACAATAAAGTAATTATTAATATTATCGTTCTCATTGATAAAAAACCTTAAAATGGCAATGATGAATTTCACCGCTGAAGAACTGCTGAGATAAAGTGATTCCTCAGATACTACATCAAATCTGTATTTTTCTCCGGCATCATGATTATTTTTATACTCAATTAAGAAATCTGCAATATCCTTTCCCTCATCTTTTTTTCTTGTCAGTATAGCTATATCTTTTAATCTGTATCCTTTGTCCTGTAGCTCTTTTAGAATAACAATAAGGTTATCTTTAACTTCGTTGTTTTCCCTGTCATCCTGAAACTGAATTTTTACATAACCTCTTCCCTCATCAAGAGGTATTTCACTTGACTGCCAGACATCATTATATATCTTAATGATATTATTCTTAAGTTTTTCTGTATCGGGATGGACTCCGAATTCAGATAATTCGTCATTAAATTTCATCTGCAGAACTTCCGATGCCCTGCTAAAAAAAGAGTTATTAAAATCAATAATATTCCTTTTGCTTCTCCTGTTTATATTAAGAGGTTCATTATTAATACTTTCTTTAAAAAACTCGTCATAGACCTTTTCAGTTAATATTTCCCAGTTGGTGTTGCGCCATCTGTAAATTGACTGCTTGGCATCCCCGACAATCAAATTATCGAAATTTTGTGCCAGGCTATTACCAATCAGGGGCCTGAAATTATTCCATTGGAATCCTGAAGTATCCTGAAATTCATCAATCATAAAATGATGAAAATAGTTGCCCGTTTTTTCATAAATAAAGGGAGCATCATTATTCTCAATTATTTTATTCAGGAATGCTGCAGCATCACTAATAAGGAATAAATTCTTTTCATTGGTATACTTAAAAATCTCATTTGTTATGTCCGATAAAATACCGAGAGTGTAGATGTTGGAAATGATTATCCCGGAAGTCAGGTAATCACGGTAATTATCATTAAAGAAGTCAATTACATTAATTAACATTCCGTTCAGTCCCTTTTCAAATACTTCTTCAATCCTGCTTTTCAGTCCTGACGATTTGGTATACCATTTTTCCGGTGAGTTAACAGCTTCCAGGACCCTGGCTCCGGGTTTCCGGAAATCCCTTCCCGCAAGCTTATGAAAATATCCTGCCGGTCCGGTATATTTATTGTTGAAGTCTTCTACAGTAAGTGAATAAGACGATATTAATTCAAGACCCCGGGTCCCTTTTTCTGCCAGTGTATTTTCAAAATGGTTTTTTATCCTGTACAGATCAGATAAATAGCTTTTTAAGAATTCTTTATTATTTAGTTTATCTGCTATTTTATCGCCGAATTCCTTGAATTCCTCTTTAAAAACCTGATTTCCCAACTCTGAAATAACCTTCTTAAAATTCCAGTTCCTCCCCTCCTCAGTACGGCTAATAGCAAAATTTATTAGCCATTCCATGAGAGATACATTGTTATTGGCCTCAAGAAAAAGTCTGTTAATAGCCTCCTCCAGAACATTATCGGTATCAAGTTCAATTGTAAAACCACTTTGAATGCCGATTTCGCGTGTAAATGACCGTATAATCCTTTGAAAAAAACTGTCTATAGTACTTACTTGAAATCTGGAATAATTATGTAAAATTTTCTTTAGAATTATATCTGATTTTGTTCTTATATTTCTTTCAGATAATCCTGTATTTTCAGAAAGAAAATCCAGGTAGACCGAATCCTGGTTAGTTGATAACTTATGCAACTCACCGATAATCCTGCTTTTCATCTCCTCAGTTGCCTTATTGGTAAATGTTACTGCCAGAATATGTCTGAAATTATCAGTTTCCCTGTACAGCAATTTCAGAAACTCGCTGGTAATCTTATGCGTTTTACCGGAACCGGCAGATGCACGAACTATTGAAAGTTTTGACATCAGACAACAATATTATACTATGATAAATAAATATCTAATATCAAGAAAATCTTTCAATTTTTAAAACATTATAAACCAACTTTTAAATAAAGATATAAAAAAGGGACGGTCTTAAAATTCAAGACAGTCCCTCTTGTTTTAACGGCACGATAACCTGCCGTGTGATATATTGAGTCTGACGCTAAAAAAGTCTATTTAACATACTCATAATAAAATGTATCAATATATTCCGTATTCACTAAACTTCTGAATTCAGTAACCGGATATCCATCCGGATTATACTCGTATTCGTACCTGTAATTCGGCGGCATCATACACGACAATACATTTTCATTATAGTATCTTACAGGATTATTATGTTGGACAATATCAGTGGGTAATCCCCAGTTATATCTCGGATTATTCTTATCATCATATTCATACTCACTATATGACATGTAAAATTGAGATTCTCCGTCCACGCCTTCTGTTCTTGTAATAACATTTCCTTCTGAATCATATGTATAGGAAATGTACCATTTATCAGCATCGTCAAAGCTGACAATACCTTTTTCAATATAGCCGTCCCCGTTATATATATATTCAGTTGTTTTAGAGATTACGTCTTCTTCGTAATATAAATTCAGTTTTATATATCTTCCTGACTTACCATACTCATAGGTTTCATAATAACCATATGAATTTACCTTTTTGATCGCTTTGCCTGCTTCATCATATTCATAAGTCTCATAATTATAAATTGTATCAACGGAGTAGTAATTGACTCTTGCAAGTCTTTTATTATCATTATAGATAAATTCCTGGAATAATTTATCCCCTTTATAGATCCTGCTTAATAAAAAATCAGTATTAAGAGATTTAATGTTCACTGGTTCCTTTTCACATCCTGAAAAAATAAATGCAGTGCCGATGCACAACAAAAGGATTAATGCTTTAAGGATTTTCATTTTCGCGGATTATTATTTGAACTGTATATACTGAAGATGAAAAATGGCCGCTAAGGTTGCGTCAAAAAAAATTGCCTGCAGGTTTCCTCGAAACAGGAATTGCATGCATGCTTACATAATATTAAAAGGGGAAATCCTCCTGTTGATCATTCTCAAGCTTTTCAAAATGAGGTTTTTCAGCCAACCGGTGAAAATCATTGCCGTTAACATAGATAGCTTTATAAGGCTTAACAGGACATGCATATTCGCATGCTCCGCAACCAATGCATGTTGAGGGATGTATTTCCGGAATTGTCAGGTAATCCTTATAAGGGACCATCCTTACGGCCTGGGTGGGACAATGTTCGGAGCATGAACCGCAAGCTGTATTGTCTGTATATACAACACAATTTTTCATAATAAAATGTACCCTTCCTATCTGTGTCAGCTTCTTATCTTCTTTACTTAAAGGTAATATTGCCCCGGTAGGACATACTTCTCCGCAGAGAGTGCATTCATAATTACAGAAATTTGTCTTATAATCCATATGGGGCTGCATCATTCCTGTAAAACCGTATTCAAGAAATGACGGCTGTAATACTGAAGTGGGGCATGCTGTTACACATAAATGACAGGCCGTACAGTTTAGTTTGAAATGCTCCAGTCCCCCAGAGCCGGGAGGTGAAACAGGATTTTCCCTGACAACCGGTATTAACTTTTTACCCCCGGCATTAACGGATTGTGAACTGGCAAGCTTTGATAATCCTAAAAGTCCGGTTGCATATATAAATGACTTTGCAAAAAATTCTCTTTTGCTTTTATCGGGAATAACCTCCTTAAGCACCGGTTTTTTCTTGTAACTGTAACTGTAATGTATTCCATTATCGGAACAGGATTTTATGCAATTATAACAAGCTATGCAACGTGAAAAATCAACAGTTGTATTCTTAATGTCTATGCAACTTGCTTTACATACAATTGCACATTTGGCACACCTGGTGCATGCTATCCTGTCAATCTTAATTTTGAAAACCGATACCCGTGAGATTAAGCCCAGAATTGTACCAACCGGACAAATAGTATTACAATATAATCGCCCGTGATAGTATGAAATCCAGATAACAAACCCCAGGAAAGAAACAGGAAATATTGCTGCTGCAATATTGAAGTGTTTATAGGCAACGGGTGGTACAGAATAAATATTCAGCTCTTCAAGAAACAATGAAACAACATTATTTATTCCAATGGCAAGTGGTCTGACCAAATCCGAAAATACTCTGCCAAAAATACTATAAGGGTCGAGAAGGTATACAAGGAAAATACCGCCAAAAATCACAAATATTAAAGGTAATGCCAGGAATATATATCTGAGTGCCGTACGGGGTTTCGAATATTTGTACATCTTTTTCTTCCTTATCTTCAGGGCAATAAAGGATATTATATCCTGCATCACTCCCAAAGGACATATTGTGGAACAATAAACCCTGCCGAACAACAAATTAATAATAATAACAATGAGAAAGCCTGCAGCTGCAAAACCCATAATGTGGATGAATTTGAGGAGGGAAGGAACAAACTGCAGGAAAAGTATGGCACCGGAAATATTAGCTGGAATAAATCCCCTGAAATCAATAAACAGCAGGGAAATTAATATTAAAAAAAGTAAAGAAAGACATACTCTAATAATTTTCAGATCTCTCTGTTTCATAAATTTAAACAGTGATTCTGTGTATATTCAGGTTGTCGAGATTAGTGGTCCCTGAGCCTAACTTTTCAGCCAGCGGGATATGCCTCACCTCTTCCGGATTTAGGCCAAATATCTTGGCGGATGCAGCGTCAATTGCCACGATATCGGTGCCCAAAAGCTGGTACTTCATTGTAACAACATCAGCAACAGATACTCCCCTGGGCCCGTTTCTTTTCAGCACCCTGTAGGCATCAACAACATTAAGATCGGGCTTGCGGTATGTAGTAAAGTCGGCAATGCACTGCTGCAGATCATTGGCATGCCACCAGCTTCTGTCCCATACGATACCCATAAGGTTTTTCATTGCTATGGATAACCTTGTACCACCATGGCATTTTAATGTGGGGACATTTATAAAAACATCCGACTCAAGTATTAACTCATGAACCTTGGTATTTTTAAGTGTTCTGCCTCCTGGCACCTTTACCGGATGGTAGTTTATTTCATTATTGCCGGGAGCTACCATGCCACCGGCCTTTTTTGCCGCATCTTCAATCCCGCTGTTTTTATAACAACGCGTCCATTCACTGCAGGTATGATCAAATACATAAACTGACTTTGCTCCGGCTTGCAGACAATGTTCAACAATCCTTCCGATAAGTTGCGGGTTCGTATTTGCAGCCCTTTCAGGTGTTGCATCCCATCCTATATTTGGCTTGATAACAACAGACTGGTTCTTCTTTACAAAATTTGACATCCCTCCCATTGCCTTAATAGCACTGTCAAACATATCAACCGGACTGCCTCCTTTAACTGCTACAAGGTCATAGGGCAATGCACCGGCCCTGGTACTGTCAAGCGCAAATATATTTTTATTATTTAGTATCGAAAATCCTGTACCCGCTATAATCCCGGCTCCAACAGATTTTTTAATAAATTCTCTTCTTTTCATAGGCCACATTTAATGTTAATGAAATCTATTCATCAATTTTAAATGGAAAGTTAGTTAATTTTACAAAAAATAGTCGCGTTGCAAGGAATTTAGAAAGAATTTAGAAAGAATTCAGATTAAATCAGCTATACTGCATAACAAACAATATGTTATATTTATATAACAAATCTTAAATAATGCCTATTTTAGCAGGTTATCAAGTTATTCAACATAAAATATCATACTTTTAGGATATGAAAATATTATATTATGATTGCTTTGCAGGAATTAGCGGCGACATGAACCTTGGCGCAATGGTTGATATTGGTGTCAGGCCAGAATACCTGGCATCAGAATTAAAAAAGCTGAAGGTTAAGGACTATGAACTGAATATTTTTAAAGATAAAAGAAAAGGCATCACAGGTACCAAGGTTGATGTTATAATAAAAGCCGGACACAACAAATCAACCCGGATAAATCATAAACATGACCATCGCAATTTAGAAGACATACGGAAAATAGTGAATAAAAGTGATCTTAATGACAATATAAAGAAAATAAGTCTTAAGATCTTCAGTAAAGTTGCTGAAGCTGAAGCCATCATACATGGCAAAAACATTGATGAAATATTTTTCCATGAGGTTGGTGCAATTGACTCAATAGTGGATATTGTAGGTGCTGCAATTTGTATTGACTTTCTGAAGCCCGATATAATATATTGTTCGACAGTTGAGCTGGGAGGCGGGTTTGTTGATTGTGCACATGGTACACTGCCTGTTCCTGCACCTGCATCAGTTGAAATTCTGAAAGGGAAACCCGTTAAGACCGGTACAGTTGATTATGAGGCTGCAACTCCCACCGGTGCAGCAATTGTTGCCTCATGCGCCAACAAATTTACAGACCATATTAACTTCACAATTGAAAAAATAGGATATGGAATTGGCAACAAGGATGAAAACATTCCTAACGTACTTAGAGTTTACCTGGGGCACGATACAACAACCGAATCAACAGAAAAAATATCCTCATTGATTATTGAATGTAATATCGATGATATGAATCCCGAGTTTTATGATTTTACAATCGATTCTCTGTTCAGTGCAGGGGCAAAAGACGTTTATATAACCCCCATAATAATGAAAAAATCCAGGCCGGCAGTAAAATTAAGCGTACTCTGCGATATTGAAGCAGAAAAGCAAATTGAAGAAATCCTGTTCAGGGAAACCTCTTCACTGGGTTTAAGAAAATATACAGTTGAAAAAATTATGCTTAGCAGGAAATTGGAATATGTTAAGACAAAATATGGAGAAGTTAAAGTAAAATCAGCTTTTTACAGGAACAAACTAATAAAATCAAAGCCCGAATATGAAGATTGCATAAAGATCGCTAAAGAAAAAAATATACCTCTAAGCGAGGTATATAAAATGGTAGAGAAGTTACTGAATGAAAAAAATGAAAGACCTCATAAAAAGTGAAAAATATAACAGGCTGACTGATTATCTTAAAAAACTTAATAAGGTTGCCGTAGCATTTTCAGGAGGTGTAGACAGCACATTCCTGCTGGCGGCGGCCAGGATTGCTCTTTCTGATAATGTCACTGCATTTACGGTAAGGTCCCCTTATATACCCGACTGGGAGATTGATGAAGCAAAGCAAATTGCAGACAAGCTGGCTGTTAAACATATGGTGTTCGAAACAGGTATAGATGACTCTATATTACACAATCCCGGCAACAGGTGTTATCTGTGCAAAAGGTTCATTTTTACGAAGTTAATAAATGAGGCACAAAAGCTTGGAATCAATTATGTTATTGAAGGCACAAATGCCGATGATACAAAAGATTACAGGCCGGGAATAAAAGCTTTAAAAGAACTTGGTATTATAAGTCCTCTCCTTGAAAACAATATCACAAAAGAAGATGTCCGGAATTTTTCAAAGTTGCTGGATCTGCCTACATGGGATAAACCTGCTTATGCATGCCTGCTTACACGTATTCCCTATAACACTGAAATAAAAGAGGAAGAACTCAGGCGTATTGAGAATGCAGAAGTTTTTTTAATGGGGCTTGGTTTCAAGGGCGTCCGGGTTAGAAGTCATCATGACCTGGCCCGAATAGAGATGCATATATCACGAATTGCTGACATCTTTCATAACAGCTTAAGGGAAAGAATTGTAAGCAAGCTTAAGAGTATTGGTTTTAAATATGTAACAATAGATATTGAAGGGTACAGAACAGGCAGTATGAATGAGGGAAATAAATAAAACTTAAATTAGTTACTGATATGAATCCTGATGAATTAAAAATACTATTAAAGAAAGTTAAAAGCGGCAAATTGAATATTGAGCAGGCACTGGACCAGCTTAAAGATTTCTCATACAAAGACCTGGGACATACAAAGATAGATACTCACAGGGAACTGAGGACAGGCTATCCTGAAGTTATATTCTGCACGGGTAAAACTGTAGAGCAGGTCAGTGATATTATAAAACATATGTTATCCAGGAATAACAATATACTGGCTACCAGAGCCAATGAAGAAATGTTCGATGCCATCCGGCATTTTTGTCCCAATGCTCAGTTCAATGCTTTAGCCAGAACTATTACAATAAAAAGAAAAGATCTGAAACCCCCTGCCACTACTATCACTGTTGTTTCTGCAGGCACATCAGACATTCCTGTTGCTGAAGAGGCAGCTATTACTGCGGAGTTTTTCGGCAATAAGGTACAGCGCATATTCGATGTTGGCGTTGCAGGGATACACAGGCTTTATGATAAACTCGATGAGATACGCAAATCAAGGGTTATAATTGTTGTTGCAGGAATGGAAGGCGCCCTTCCAAGTATTGTAAAAGGACTTATTGATAAACCTGTTATTGCCGTGCCGACAAGCATAGGATACGGTGCCAACTTTAACGGTCTTTCAGCCCTGCTTGGGATGTTAACCAGCTGTGCCAGCGGAGTGACGGTTGTGAACATCGATAACGGATTCGGGGCAGGGTTCACCGCAAACATGATTAACAGATTGTAGATTAGACTTTAAACTTTAACCGATAACCTGATTATGGCCTACTTTCTTCAGGATATTGCCCAACACGTATATTCGGAATATAAAGATGATCTGTCAGATATTTGCATAGTCTTTCCCAACAAGAGGGCAAGATTATATTTTAATAAATACCTTTCGGAATTAACAAGGAAGCCCTTATGGGCTCCCGGCTATTATACTATAAATGAGTTTATGCAGCACCTTTCAGGTCTGCAGGTCGCTGATCCAATAGCCCTTGTATTTGAATTATACTCAGCTTTCAAAGATGAAACACAGTCAACTGAAAGATTTGATGACTTTTACTTTTACCTGGAGATTATGCTATCTGATTTCGATGATATTGACAAATACCTTATCGATCCCAAAGATATTTTTAAAAACCTGGCAAACATAAAAAACATAGAGAACTATTTCAATTACCTTACAGATAAACAAATTGAAGTAATAGGAAGGTTCTGGAATACTTTTAATCCTGATAATATTTCAGAAGATCAGAAGAGCTTCCTTTCCCTGTGGGAATCGATGTATAAGATATATATATCATTTAATGACAGACTCAGGAATAAAAACCTTGCTTATGAAGGCATGGCATACAGGGAAGTAGTAAATAAGATCAACACAAATACTGCAAATAATCTGGATGCCAGAAAGTACATTATAACAGGATTCAATGCTCTGAATAAATGTGAGAAACATTTGTTCCGTCATCTTTATAATGCCGGAAAAGCAGAATTTCACTGGGACTACGATAATTATTATATCAATAATACCATACATGAGGCGGGTTATTTTCTGAGGGATAATATCAAAGAATTTTCTGCATCCTTAAATTTACTTTCGCATGATAACATCCTAAAAGGGGGAAGGCATATATCATTTATATCTGTCCCTTCAAATGTCGGGCAAGCCAAGGTAATCCCCCTGTGTCTGCAAAAAACCGGAGATCTGAAGGAATTAAATTTAAACAAAACTGTTATTGTACTTGCTGATGAAAATATATTGTTGCCCGTATTGAATTCGATACCTGAAGAAATAGATGAGATTAATGTTTCAATGGGGTATCCGTTTAAAGAAACCTCTGTTTATGTCCTTATTGAAAAATTAGTTGATATGCACCATAATATCAGAAAAAGCAAGGATGGCAGGATTCAATTTTACCATAAAGATGTTATTGCATTATTAAAACTGCCTGTATTTACAGGCATACTTAAAAGTGAGATTGATGCACTAATAAAGAATATTACAGGTCTGAACAAGGTATTAATAAATAAAGATGAACTGCAAATTAATGAAATCCTCGCCAGCATCTTTCATGAGATCAATAATCCAAGGGATATACCCGGATATATCCTTAAAATTCTTGAAGTTATTATTGACGGGTATAAACAAAACATGTCAGAAACTGGTTCGCCAGTCAGAGTTGAAATGGATTTTGTATATCATGCTTACATTTATATACAAAGGTTTAACGAGATATTGAAGAATGCAGAGATTGAATTTTCAGCCGGTACACTTTTCAGTCTTCTTGCCAGCATTTTGAGAAAACTGAGCATCCCCTTCAGCGGTGAGCCACTGGCAGGTATACAGGTAATGGGCATACTTGAAACCCGCACACTGGATTTTGACAATATTATAATACTGTCAATGAACGAGGAAATTTACCCCAAATCAATAAATATACCTTCTTTCATTCCTGTTAGTCTGCGCTATGGGTTCGAGCTCCCAACACCTGAACATCAGGATGCCATATATGCATATTATTTCTACCGGCTTATCCAGCGTGGCAGGAATATTTTTCTTGTTTATAATTCGAGGACTGACGGACTTTTTACAGGCGAACGCAGCAGGTTCCTGCACCAGATTTTTTATGAACCGGTTTTTAAGGTCAATGAAGAAAGTTATACCTACGATATTTCACCATTTATTAAGAAGCCTGTTACTGCTAGAAAAAATGTTAATGATTCATCTACCCTGAAAGGATATATTAGTCCGGATTCCCGCTTATACCTGACTCCAAGTGCGGTAAATACATACCTGAATTGTCCTTTAAGGTTTTATTTCAGGTACATTGCCGGATTGAAGGAACCTGAAGAAATCACTGAAAATGTTGATCCTGCAATGTTCGGAAGCATATTACATAAGGCTGTTAATCTTATATACAAACCTTATATAAATGACGAGATAAATGAAGAGATTTTAAATAGAATTACCGGGAGCAAAAGCATATATGAATCGGCGATAAATGAAGCTTTCCTTAACGAATATTTTAAAGAAGCAGATAAAAAAAGCAATGTTGATATAACAGGAAGAAACTTAATAATAAAGGAGGTCATTAAAAAATATGTCAAACAGATCCTTGAAATTGACAGATTGTATTGCCCTTTCAGGATTATAAGCCTTGAAAAATATTATGCTGCATATATGCCGGTGGTTATAGGTAATCAGGCTGTACAATTAAGAATAGGAGGTATTATTGACCGTATTGATGAAAAGGATGGAAAAATAAGGATAGTTGACTATAAGACCGGTGAGACACAAAACTCATTTAAAAGCATAGACTCTCTTTTTGATGATAAAGGTTCTGAAAGAAACAGTGCCGTTTTTCAGGCTTTAATGTATTCGCTGATCTATTCGCATAATGCCGGAGAAGCAATAATTATTCCTTCACTGTATTGCGTAAGGGAGACATTTAATAAAGATTTTGAGTACAGGCTGATATTAAATAAGGGCAGGAATGATGTTCATCCCGTCATTGATTTCAAATTACTGGAGGGAGGATTCAGCCAAAGGTTGCAGCAATCGGTCAGCGATATTTACAATGAGAAGAAGGAATTCACCCAAACCGATGATTTAAAGGTTTGTATGTTTTGTCCCTATGTGAGTGTCTGCCACAGGGAGCATGGTTAATACCGATTCGTACAATGGGTATATTAACCTTCAAGTAAGTCCGGCCTTCGCTTTTTAGTTTTCTCCAGTGCCTGTTCTAATCTCCACTTATCAATTTCCGCGGTATTACCTGATAATAGTATGTCAGGCACCTTCAATCCTTTGTAATTTGCAGGCCTGCTATATACAGGCGGAGCCAGGAGGTTATCCTGAAATGAATCAGTAAGAGCCGATGTCTCATCTGATATCACTCCCGGCAAAAGGCGGATTACGCTGTCAGCAATAATAGCAGCAGCAAGCTCACCCCCTGTTAAGACATAATCTCCTATGGAAATTTCACGTGTCACCAAATGATCTCTTATCCTTTGATCAACACCTTTATAATGACCACACAGAATTATAATATTCTTCAAAGTTGACAAATAATTGGCTGTCTTTTGATTATATCTCTCCCCATCTGGAGTTGCACAAATTACCTGATCATAGTGCCTTTCACTTTTCAGTTTGCTGATCAGAAGGTCAACAGGTTCGATACACATAACCATTCCCGCCCCTCCTCCAAAGGCATAGTCGTCGACCTGTTTATACTTGTTTTTGGCATAATCCCTGATATTATGCACAACAACTTCAGCAAGGCCCTTATCTTTTGCCCGCTTGATAATAGAATGATCCAGAGGACCCTTAAGAAGTTCGGGTAAAATTGTCAGAATATCAATTCTCATAATATTTAAGATTCGTGATTTAAAGGTATTATGAACTGTTAAACCAGTAAACTGTAAGCTAAAGGTAAATATCTATAATTTAAAGTTATAAAGTTTCAAATAATCCTGAAATTCAACATTAATAAGAGATTAAAATTGTTCCCGGATGCATAATTACCTTTAAAAAACTTTGACTATTAGATGTTAATGTATATTTTCGTACTTTGTTTTTTATGTATTCTATAATCAAATTGATTAATGCCATATATTTATGGTAAAGAACAAACCTGAACATTCTGTTCTTAATGAACAATTCAGCGAAATTAATGAAAATGCTGAAAATAATAAGAAGTCTGAAACGTTAAATAAGAATACTGCAGAACCAGCTAAGGGTATTAACAATATGAAGGAAGAAGAAACAATTAAAGCAAATAAGGAAAAATTAAAAAACTCCAAATCAGTAAGAGAGAAAAAGTCCATAGCTGAATCCGGGGCTAAAACTGATGCTGAAGCTAAGACCATAGCTAAATCCGGTGCAAAAACCAAGGTTGAGGCCAAGACTAAGACCAGGACTGCAGCAAAGTCTGAATCCGGCATAAAAACTACCGTTAAAAGTAAAGCAACGAAAGTTGCAAAGAGTTCAGCAAAAGAAAAGCAGGATATAGCAAAAAAGAAAGCTGTAAAGGACAAGTCAGCCCGCGAAAAACCTGCAGAAAAACAGGGAAAAATAACTGCCGGGGAAAAACCATCTGCAGAAAAAAAATTAAAAAAAGCCAGCACAAAAAAGCAAAAAACAGATAAGTCAAAATACGTTGCACAGAAGCTGCCTGAAGGTAAAGATAAAAGGATAAAAAAAGAAAGGGAAGCCGGAAAGGAAGTTGATATTCAACAGCAACCTGAGAAAGAGCAGGAAGTAATTGACTTCTCATTACTTAGTAAAAAAGACCTGGTTGATACACTCAAAGATATCGTTGATAACAAACCCGTACTTGTAATTAAAAATGATGTTGAGTTAATAAAAACTTATTATTACAAGAAACATAAAGCCGAAGTAGATCAGAAGAAGAAGAATTTTCTTAAGGAAGGTGGTGACATTGAAGATTTTAAACTGGAAGAAGAACCCCTGGAGCAGTCACTTAAGGAGTACCTGAAAAGATATAAAGAGCTTAAAGCTGAGTATAACAAAAAACTTGAAGAGGAAAAGCACGAAAACCTGAGAAAAAAATACCAGATAATAGATGAAATAAAAGACCTGGTAAACAGGAAGGAATCCATAAATAAGACTTTTCACGAGTTCAGGGAGCTGCAGAAACAATGGAGATCAATAGGACTGGTACCTCAGCAGAATGTAAAGGACCTCTGGGAGACTTACCATCACCATGTTGAAGCATTTTATGATTATATAAAAATAAACAAGGAATTACGTGATCTGGATCTTAAGAAAAACCTTGAATCTAAAATTGAGCTGTGTGAAAAGGCTGAGGAATTAATATTGGAACCTAATATCATCTCGGCATTTAATGAATTGCAGAAACTGCATGAACAATGGAGGGAAATCGGTCCGGTTCCCGCCGATATGAGAGTTGAAATATGGGAAAGATTCAAAGAGACCACTTCAAAAATAAATAAAAAACATCAGGAATATTTTCTGAACCTTAAGAAAGAGCAGAAAAAAAACCTTGAAGCCAAGAGCGTTTTGTGTGAAAAAGCCGAAGAAATAAGCAATTCCATCATTGCAACACATAAGGAATGGGAAATCAAGTCCAATGAAATAATTGAACTGCAGAAAGTATGGAAAACAATCGGATTTGCACCTAAAAAAGACAATAATAAAATTTATAACAGATTTCGTGCAGCTTGTGATAACTTCTTTAATAAAAAAAGAGAATTCTATCAGCAAAACAGGGACCAGCAAAATGATAATTTACAGCTAAAAACAGACTTGTGTGTCCAGGCTGAAGCACTACAGGATAGTACTGAATGGAAAAAGACTACAGAAGAACTCATTACACTCCAGAAAAGATGGAAAGAAATAGGGCCTGTTCCATTCAAGCACTCCGACAGAATATGGAGAAGGTTCAGGCATGCATGTGACAAGTTTTTTAGCCAAAAAGAGACTTATTTCTCAGAGATTGATAGTTCATATGAACAAAACCTCAGAAAAAAGGAAGAATTAATAGAAAATATTGAAAATTTAAATACTACTGATAAGGTTGAAGAATGTCTGAAAAAATTGAAAGAGTTACAGAGAGAATGGGCTAAAATTGGATTTGTCCCATATAAAAACAAAGATGCCATACAGGATAAATACAGAAACGCTATTAATGAAAAATTTGATGGCCTTAATGTTGATGAAAACAGAAAGAACATTCTCAAATTCAAAACCAAACTTGAAACCCTTAAAAACAAGCCAAACGGTATTCAAAGAATGAGTCAGGAACGGGATAAATTTGCGAGCAAACTTAAACAGCTTGAAAATGATATTGTTTTATGGGAAAATAATATAGGATTCTTTACTAAAACTAAAAATGCAGAGTCTATGATTAATGGTGTTGAATCCAAGATTGAAGATGCAAGAAAGAGAATAGCTTTACTTAAGGAAAAAATAAAGCTAATTGATGAAATTGAATAATTAAACCACAATAATTGGCTTCAACAAAGTACATATTTGTAACTGGGGGCGTAACCTCTTCATTGGGGAAAGGGATAATTTCCGCCTCTCTGGGTAAACTCCTACAGGCAAGAGGCTATAAAGTTACCATACAAAAACTTGATCCCTATATTAATGTTGATCCGGGTACTTTAAATCCCTATGAACATGGCGAATGTTATGTTACAGCAGACGGTGCAGAGACAGATCTTGACCTGGGCCATTATGAAAGGTTCCTGGATATTTCCACTTCCCAGGCCAACAATGTTACTACAGGAGGTATTTACCAGACAGTAATAAATAAGGAAAGACGTGGTGACTACCTCGGCAAGACAGTGCAGGTAATCCCCCACATAACAGACGAAATAAAAAGAAGGATAAAACTGCTGGGAACAAAGCAGAAGTTTGATGTTGTAATAACGGAAATAGGAGGTACTGTAGGTGACATCGAATCCTTACCATATATTGAAGCTGTGCGCCAGTTAAAATGGGAACTCGGTGTTACCAACACCCTGGTAATACATCTCACACTTGTACCCTACCTGTCAACCTCCGGGGAATTAAAAACCAAGCCCACGCAGCACTCCGTTAAAGTCCTGCTGGAAACAGGGATTCAGCCTAACATACTGGTTCTGCGCACACAAAAGGAACTTACAATAGACATAAGGCGTAAAGTTGCATTATTCTGTAACGTGGAGCTTGAATCGGTTATACAGTCCATCGATGCTTCAACAATATATGAGGTGCCGATACATATGCTGAAGGAAAAACTGGACCTGACGACGCTGAAAAAACTTAACCTTAAAGAGCATGGACCCGCCGACCTGGGACCGTGGAAGAACTTTCTCAAAAAACTTAAAAATCCAAAGCACTATGTTAAAATAGGGCTCGTTGGCAAATATATAGAATTGCATGACTCCTATAAATCAATAAACGAATCTATTATTCATGCAGGAGCAGTAAATGACTGTAAGGTAGAGGTTAAATATGTACACTCAGAGCAAATAAATGAGAATAATTACCAGGAAAAACTAAGTGGTCTTAAAGGAATAATAGTAGCCCCGGGCTTCGGAGACAGGGGAATAAGCGGAAAAATACTGGCAGCCAGGTATGCACGTGAAAACAATATACCCTTTTTTGGAATATGCCTGGGCCTGCAATGCGCAGTAGTAGAATTTGCAAGAAATGTGCTGGGATTAAATAAAGCGCATTCAACTGAGATGGATCCCAAAACACCTGATCCGGTAATCGACCTCATGGAAGAACAAAAAGGTGTTACAGAAAAGGGAGGCACCATGAGGCTGGGTACCTATCCATGCCATCTTGTTCCCCTGACACAGGCAACCAAGGCTTACGGAGAAAGCATAATCTACGAGCGCCACCGTCACCGATTTGAGTTTAACAACCGCTTCCGTGAGCCGCTGGAGCAGAAGGGACTCATCCTCAGTGGGCTATCGCCAGACAATCGCCTGGTTGAAATAGTTGAAGTCAAAGACCACCCCTGGATGTTAGCTTGCCAGTTTCACCCTGAATTCAAGTCACGCCCCAATCACCCACACCCCCTGTTTTACAGTTTCGTGGGGGCTGCCAAGAAAACTCTAGTTGAAGGCACTCAAGTGACACTGCCACTATCATGAAGCTATTATGTGCCTAATCACATTTAGGAGGAGTAAATGCGGTTATTTCTAGATACAGCCAATGTTGAACACATCCGCCATGGTGTTAGTCTGGGAGTAATTACCGGAGTGACCACTAACCCCAGCCTGATATCCAAAGAAGGCAAGGTAGACTATAAACGCCATGTCCAGGAAATCTGTTCTATCGTCCCCGGTCCGGTATCAACCGAGGTACTGAGCCAGGATGTCTCGGGGATGGTTACCGAAGCCAGAGATGTTGCCGCCTGGGCGAAGAATGTGGTGGTAAAAATACCGGCCAGCCTGGAAGGTGTT